>JAQIBO010000217.1 GCA_027859055.1 Spirochaeta sp. | reverse complement strand
GACAGGAACGATCCCGTCACACTCGGGTTACTTCCGCCCGGCAGAGGTGGAGTTGTTCGGAGATCCAAATAAAATCAAGTGGGAGCTTGGCTGGGAACTCAAGGTCAAGTTTGGCGAGTTACTGAAAATGATGATGGACGCCGACATGGGTAGCCAGGAGCAGGAGAAGTACCTGCAGTATGGAGGGTATAGTGTGAAGCATTATTTTGAGTGAGTTTTGGGATTTCGTGAGGCGGTGAGGCTGGTTGAGCTGTCTATAGAGGTATGAACGGAAATGTTCTTGATCGGGAGATCGAAACGCCACGCAAGTGCATAAATTTCTTAAGGGGTGCATGGGTAATATGAACGCCATGGAGCGACTGCAAGAAAGCAGCATGACCTCCGTCTGGAGCACGCCTGAGGATGAGGTTTGGAACGATGTACCGAGCCGATGAGATCGTACTTCTTCCGTTTCCGTTCTCGGATATAGACTCATCCAAGAGACGACCAGTTAGCTGTTCAGCACAACCGTAACCGAACAAACGTCGTTCTTACCATTCACACGGTAGCAAGCGCCTACTTGGCCAATAGTCGCTTCCTGTTCGGCGTGGGAGAAGTACCTGCAGGAAAGCGGCCTACGTATCCTGGGTACGAGGTGAAGAATTATTTTGAGTGGGTAGTCCGTTGAGTAAATGGAAAAAAGATGTTGAAGGATCAGCTATGAACCACCGGACCCAGAAATACGAAATTATAATTTTTTGGAGCGACGAAGATGACGCTTACGTAGCAGACGTCCCTGAACTTCCTGGATGTACAGCTCACGGAGAGACAAGGGAAGATGCATTAAAAAACACCGAAATCGCAGCGCAATTATGGTTTTCTACCGCCGTCGGGTTTGGTGACCACATCCCTGAACCAAAAGGACGTCGGCTCTTGTTTGCATGAACATGATGAACCATAGTGATCGAAAATATCTCGCGGGCCATCGCGGCCCGTGTCGGCGGGGCCAGGGTCGTGGAGTTAAGTTTGAACCGCGTGGGCCTGCAGGTGACGGTGAGTTGAAAGGTGGACTTCGGTCCGCCTTTTATTTTTGCCCGTTAGTGGAGATATTTGGTTATAACACAATTATATTATATTTTGCACTCGGAGGAAGGACTGACCCGGAAAGCCTCCTCGAGGGCGGGCTTATGCTTTACCTTTAACCGCGGCGCTGACCGAGAGCGATAGTTCAATATAGATCCGTATTCTGACCCTTGACCGTTCCTGCAAAAGTAATTACAGTAATTACATGAAAACGAAGGTGATACGGATCGGAAACTCCCGCGGTATTCGTCTCCCGGCAGCGCTCCTTGAGGCGTATGAGCTGCATGACGGCGACGAGCTTAATATCGATCGTCGTCGGGAGGGTATCTTGCTGTCCGTGTCCCGCCGGGAACGGACGCTGAGCTACGAGCAGTCCTATCGCGAGATGTGCGCTGAAGCCGCTGAGCGCTCGGAATGGGACGCCTGGGACAGTACTGCAGGAGACGGTCTTGCCGATTGAACGATACGGGGTGTATTGGGTGAATCTGGACCCGATCGTCGGCCGAGAAACGGCGAAACGTCGTCCGGCGGTGGTTGTCAGTGATGAGGCGATGAATCGCCACCTCGGCACGGTTGTCGTGTGCCCGCTCACATCGACCAGGCATCCCCGGTGGCGCAGCCGCGTCGGGTGTACCATCGCCGGAATCGAGGGAGAGATCGCGGTCGATCAGATCCGGACCGTTTCTCGTACGCGACTGGGCGATATGCTGGGGACGATAGATGACGGCGAGGCAGCGTCCGTCCGGCACATTATCGCCGAGATGTACGGAGTGCTCTCCGTTTCCGGATCGGATACAGTGTGACCGCCCCCACTTTGGCGTCAATTTTGGCAAGTACCGCCGCCTTTTTGGTTTTCAGTAAGATCTGACCTATAATTGACCTATGAAGAGTCTCAGTGTGTCAGATTTTAAAGCCCATATGTCGGCGTATTTACGGAACGTTCAACGCGGGGAAACGTATGTAATTACGGAGCATCGTCGACCCGTGGCGGAGGTCCGCCGTAATGATTACGATGCACAGTCAGTAGACTATCCGTCGGAATCGTTCTCCCTCGCCGGAATCGATGCGGAAGGCCCGATCGAAGGGTGGCCCGGGCTTTCCATGGAGTTGATCAACGAGGACCGCGGTGAGTGATCAACTCCATTATCTGGACACCAGTGTTGTGCTGGCGTGGCTGCTGGAGGGAAGTGATGTGCTTGCACCGTTGGAGGGGAGCCGGCGGGCTGAGCGCCCTATCCACTGGTCGTCCGGTCCCTTGACGCGATTCACCTGGCATCGGCGGAGCACTGGTTGAATGTCGAGTTTCCCGGAAGCGAAGCGGCGTTTTGAGCATTCTATTCGTTTTGTCGATACTGATCGTGAACCCCCCGTAGCTGTAACTATCTATCGAACGAGTAAAATAGAGAAGTAGTGGAGAGAGTCACCATGAAGATACGATATGACCAGGATATGGATGCACTGACAATAACCTTTAAACAGAACGCACCGGTTGACGAAAGTGATGAGACCAGGCCGGGCGTTATTCTCGACTACGATAGCCTTGGTGAACTCGTATCTATCGAAATACTAAATGCCTCTGAACATATTGCTGATCTTTCAACCGTGGACTATCAGCGCACACCCCAGCGGTCGGCATAAGAATTGACGACCGGGTTGAACACACTCGCCGTGTGTAGGACCTCACGCGGATTGCCGGCAAATGCGGAAAACAGTGGATGCGGTAAACTAAACAAGGTTACCATGGGTGTAAGGGAGGTAATGAGAATGAGTGAAACAAAGCACGAACTCCTGCGGCGAATCTCCATTAACCCAGAGATTTGTTTTGGAAAGCCCTGCGTCAGAGGTCACCGAATCTGGGTTTCCCTTGTTTTGGATATGCTCGCGGCGGGAATGAACCACGATGAGATCCTGGCAGAATATTTGGGACGCATAGCCGAGCAATGAGCAAAGCGAATGACCAGGCCAGGGCTTACAGAGACAGACCTTCGGGCGTGCATCGCGAACGGATCAGAAATGTCACGGGAACGATTTGTCGATCTTCCGCACGGTGCGCAGATATTTCAAGAGTTTGGCCATGACGTTGATATGGCTACAAATGACTCTTTGGACCATACAATCTTTGCCGGCGTGGATAGAGCCGTCAGGTTGGAACTGGAGTATCCCGACGAGAGAGCATTACTTTCCGATTTCTCATTATGGCACCACGTCCTGAATTATTGGTATCTACCTTCATCTGAGGCCGATGGAGACAGATTCGAGTCTGCGCTGGCCGATCACGGCACGCCTCAATCTCCCGGCCGGTCAGGTGAAGCAGTAGATCGATATGCCCGTTAATAGTTAGTATGGAAGTGAACAATTATTTTATATGGGCTTCGGGAGACCATCGTAGATGAAGTATACGCAGTACTTTCTTCAAACCAGAGAACGGGTCGACCGGAAGCGTATCAAAACGGAATGGATTGAACTTGCAGTTCAGTCCCCGATTCGCCGAGAAACGCAGACCGACGGGCGGATCAAAGCATGGGGGTTCATCTCGGAGGAAAACAAATACCTTCGTGTGATACTCTTGGCAGACGGAGAAACGGTCCACAACGCTTTCTTTGACCGCTCTTTTCGGGAGGAAAATGCATGACGATTAGGTATTTTAGCGACACGGACACAGCTCTTTTCGACTTCACTAACCACGCGATAGCTGAAACACGAGAGATTAGCGAGAACCTTTATGTGGACATAGACGAAGACGGGAATGTTGTGAGCATGACGATTGAGCACGCCAAGGAATCGGGCGGGCTCCAGGAATTGGTATACCGCGAAATCGGAAAGCAGTCGGCCTGAACGTACGGTCTCCCGCGTAAGCGGGAGACGGAACCCCCGAAGATGATGGCGCGTTCCGGTGTGTACGCGCCTGATGCCCGGCCCCGCGCGATAGCGCGGGGATACGCCCCGACTCTTCAGCAAAACTTACGACCCTACGCCTACTGGATCACCGTTAACTATCGCGAAAGCTACGGCATGCACGCCTCCATCGGCATCCTCTTTAACCACGAAAGTCCCATCCGGGGCGAAACCTTTGTCACTCGTAAGATTACGTTAGGTGCGTACCGCAGCGGCAAAGTTGCCGATGCGAGGAACGCAACGTCAATGGCCGGCCAGGAGCGGGAGAAGTATCTGCGGGACGGCGGCCTGGTCGCAATCCTGAGTATAGCGTGAAGAATTATTTTGAGTAGCATGATCAAATTACCGGCAATTAGAGTAGAAAATTGCCGTAAATAGGATTACCATTCTGGCATGGGCGTCGATTCAGTAGTCCATTCCTATCTAGACTCGCACGAGACGATAGACGTTGATACTGCGTTAGAGCTGGCCCGTACCGGTGACCGCGACGTTCCACGATCTACGGTGCGGTGGCGGTTGTATGAGATGGTACAGCGTGGAGCGCTGCAACGTCTCCGGCGAGGGGTCTACACCCGGCAGGACAAACGGGAGTTTCGTCTGACGGTTGCGGATTCCCTGGCCTCGCTTTTCCACGCTGTTCGGAAAAATCTTCCTTATGTCGAGCTTTGTGTCTGGAGGTCTGACGTTTTGCAGGATCTGACTCAGCACTTCCCTGATCGGAGCGTTTCCATCATAGAGGTTGAGAAAGACGGTGAGGCCGCTGTACAGGATTTTCTGGTGGGTATCGATCAACCGGCGGTGGCCTATGAAGATCTGCCGGCAGTAGATCGGTCTTTTCCGGGGCAGAAGTATGTTGTCGTCAAACGACTTGTATCCGAAGCCCCACTCACCAGAGTCGACGATGTTACCGTACCGCGTCTTGAAAAAATTCTTGTTGACATAGTGCAAGACAGAAACCTGTTTGGATTTCTGGAAGGTGCCGAGACGCACCATATCTACGAATCTGCCTCGGATCGCTATCACATCCAGCTGGATACTTTGTTACGGTACGCGTCCCGCCGTGGGGCAAAGGACGAAATAGCGTTGATTATTGGCCAAATTACCGGCAATTACAGGACACACCGATAGCCGGACCGTTTCTTGATTCAACGACACCGACAGTAACCGTGAAGTCACCTACTGTTGAGGGTCTGATCGGTGACAAGATGACCGCGTTTGCGCCGGAAACGACCGGAATACCCTACCTACGGGGAACCAAAAACATGTCCTTGGAGATTGCGAAGCAGTTGTACGATATCGGCACCCTTTTCGACAGTGCTGTATCACCGCAAACGATCTCGGATTCTTTCAAAGCGGTCGCTTCCCGGGAAATTCAGAATCGTGGGCTGCAAATCACCTACACCGAAGTAGCACGCGAACTTATCGATACTGCCTTGACAATATCCACCCAGGGAACGCTGGGACAGGGCAGGGCGAAAGAGCTTCTATCCGGAATTAAAAAACTGAAATCCTTTGTGTTTTCCGAGACGTATACAACTGCAAAAGCCATCACCCACGCCGCTCGCGCTGCATACCTCGCTGTCCTGGTGCTAAACGGACAAACCGTCCCGATAACTCGATTTGAAGATCCCGCTTCCATCGGTGATCTCACAATTAACGACCACGCCTACAGCAAATTGAACAAGCTCAAAAAAACCAACCCGGAAGCGTTCTATTACTGGTATCAATCGATAGACCATTTCTAGCCGAAATGACGGGCCTACCTTGCGAGCATGGCCGAATCCCTGGTAAATTTAACGTCGATGAAGCGACACGGTTCCCCATTATTTTTCGGATAACGACAAGCGTCAGTTGTCGGAGAGCATTCACAAGATTGTGGGGGACGCCCTTAAGAAGAAATAGTCGCCAGTAATGTGCCCGGGTATCAAGCCGCGCGGGGCAGGTAAAGACTCCAAGTCGTCCGCGGCAAGACGGTACCATAACTGGAGGCACGCCCTGATGCTCCTTTGCCCGTGTTGGCGTGACCGTCCAGTGGCAGGGCAGCGGTGTAAAAGAAGTGGGGCGTGGACGCCAAAGGTGTCCTCGGCGAGGCGGGACGCGTCCTGGTGCAGGTGGACAAAAGCTGCGTACCTCGTTTGCGTACCGGAACGAAGTGAGGAACGCGAACACCTGCAGCGGCATGGTGCCGATGCGAATAAGCTGCGTATCGCAGCGAAGCGAGAAACGCGGCGACAGGAACGCAACGTCAATGGCCGCCCAGGAGCGCGAGAAGTACCTGCAGGACGGCGGCCTGGTCGCAATCCTGACGGATTGCTGCACGGATAAGGTGCGGACCAACTGGACCGCACCGACACCAATCATCCTGGGTATAGTGTGAAGAATTATTTTGAGTGAGTTTTGGGTTTTCGTGAAGCAACAGCCCGATTGCCGGTGTATAAAGGATATAGATATCTTTTTCGAGGAGAGGAACTATGGCTACTGACGCGAAGGAACGCAAACGAAAAGTCACGCTACAAGAGATCGAAGAATTATACGATCGACTTGGAATTCCGACGGTGACAAACGAACCGCCGCGTTCGTTCGAAGAGTACGCGTGGCGGTACGGCTTTCATCCTCAGGATAAAAGGACGAGAACTACCCTCGACACCCATACGGCCAAACAAGAATAGAGTGATATGGGCACGTGGCAAGAAGTCATTCAGGAAATCCAGACAGCTCCGAACCAGTTTGACAGTGTTCGGACGCGATATCTCTCCGATTTGTCGGATTATCGTGGACGCAATGTCATTGCCTACTACTCGTCGTTTCTGCACAAGAACCAACTAGACAGCAGCATCAACGATCTGGACACCCAGTCTTTCATGGCAACCATTCACGGAATGGACCGAGAGAAGGGACTAGATCTGATCCTGCATACCCCGGGTGGAGGGATTGCCGCTACGGAAGCGCTGGTAACGTATCTCCTGGAGATGTTCTCCGGCGATATCGAAGTGTTTGTACCTCAAATAGCGATGTCCGCGGGCACGATGATCGCGTGCAGTAGCCGACGAATACACTTGGGAAAGCACTCAAGTCTCGGCCCGATTGACCCACAGCTCAATGGTGTCGCGGCAAAAGGTGTAATTGAGGAGTTTGACCGCGCGAAGCGGGAGATTGCAGAAGACCAAGGCTCATACCTGGTATGGAAAGCGATTCTCGAGAAGTATCCGCCGTCGTTTATCGATACGTGCCAGAAAGCAATTGAGTGGTCGGAGCGAACAACTGCCGCATGGCTGACTGAAGGAATGTTTCGAGACGACGAGAACGGCGAGGTACAGGCGGGCCGCACGGTAGAGTTTCTCTCAAGCCGGAACACACACTTTGCCCATGAGCGGCATATTGGTATCGCCGAGGCTCGGGAAGCCGGTCTCACCATCAGCGCCTTGGAGAATGACCAGGAGCTACAAGAGCTGGTAGTTACTCTCCATCACGCATTCAGCCACACACTGCAACAAACCAACGCTGTGAAAATCGTCGAAAACCAGAATGGCGTTCGGGTTGTGAATAATGTCAGGTAGAAGCCTATCGGCAGTCTCCGAACGTAGAACTATCATTTCTTCGCCACCTATTTTCCTGGAGGGGGATAGATGAAGCGACACAATGAGATAAAGGACCCAAGCGACGTCATGACCAATGGAGCTCATCTTATCGAGCAGTTGCGACGCGATACGGGTCCCCACTATTTTCCCGATGATGACAAGCGTCAGTTGTCGGAGAGCATTCACAAGATTGTAGGAGACGCCCTTAAGAAGAAATAGTGGCGAGTAATGTGCCCGGGTATCCGGGCGCGTAGAGCAAGTAAAGACTCCAAGTTGTCGGCGGCGACGGCACCATAACTGGTGGCGCACATTGCGTGAGGGCACGCCCTGATGCTCCTTTTCCCGTGTGGGCGTTACCGTTGAGCGGCAGGACAGCGGTGTAAAAGAAGTGGGCGTGGACGCCCGTGGAGTACTCGGCGAGGCGGGCCGCGTGCTGGTGCAGGTGGACAAAAGCTGCGTACCTCGTTTGCGTACCGGACCGTAGGGAGGAACGCAAACACCCGCAGCGGTATGGTGCCGATGCGAATAAGCTGCGTATCGCAGCGAAGCGAGAAACGCGGCGACAGGAACGCAACGTCAATAGCCGGCCAGGAGCGCGAGAAGTACCTGCAGGACGGCGGCCTGGTCGCAATCCTGACGGATTGCTGCACGGATAAGGTGCGGACCAACTGGACCGCACCGACACCATGCATCCTGGGTATAGCGTGAAGAATTATTTTGAGTGATTTTTGTGTTTTTGTGGGGCGGCGTGGCTGATTGAGCCGTCTATAGAGATATGAACGGGAATATTCTAAATCGGGAGATCGTTACCGCAGCGAAGAGTGTAGATTCTTTGAGGGGTGTGTGGGTAATATGAACGCCATGGCAGACCGAAAGACCGTAATTAGCCACTTGGAAAACGTCCCAGATGAGGCGATGGATGAGATTTTGGACTTCATCGATTTTGTAGCCCAACGGCGTGGAAACGGCAGGCGAGACATTGTCATGGAACGCCTCCAAGAAAGCAGCATGACCTCCGTCTGGAGCACTCCTGAAGATGAGGTTTGGGACGATGTACCGAGCCGGTGATGTCGTGTTTCCTTTCCCAGAGACGGCCAGTGGTAGTGCTTAGCGACCAGGATTCGGTTGGTGACTTCGTCTGTACTGCGGTTACTTCCTCCACGCAGGAGATTGGAGATCGAGTAGAGTTGGCCCAGTCGGATTTTATGGAAGGAACCCTTCCGAAAAAGAGCTGGGTCAGAGTCTCCAAAATCTACACCGTCAATGCCGGTGTTGCCCTGGGACGGTTCGGACAGCTATCTGAGGTGGCACTTGATCGTATTCGGACCGCGGTATGCAAAAGTGTTGGTTGTCACAACGGCCGGACTGAAGCATGACCATTCGGTACTTCATCGACACTGACACGGCCCTTATCGACTTCACGGATCACGCCATAGCTGAAACGCGAGAGATCAGCGAGAATCTTTACGTGGACATAGACGAACACGGGAATGTCGTGAGCATGACCATTGAGCACGCCAAGGAATCGGGCGGGCTCCAGGAATTGGTATACCGCGAGATCGGAAAGCAGTCCGCCTGACTGTGCGGCCGCCGTCTTCGGTCCCACAAGCAGTTTGTGGAGCACAAACATGAATCTGACTGATCAAGTCCAAGACACGGTCACTCACGAGAGCCAAAAACGGGATAACCTCGTTGCGACTGTTCGCACCATCGATAGGCTCCGGGAAGCCGGACTTATTGGGTTCTCTGCGCGCTCAGCGTCTGTTACGTTTATACGGTGAGTGGGATATCCCACCACGGAGGCAATGATGAGCACGGTACGAGAATATGACGCACGTGTTGATACGAAAAGGAGGGTGACCCTCCGCGGCACGCAGTACCGTAACTACCATGTTCGCGAATACGCCGACGGACGAATAGAAATGCTCCCGCAGGAACTGGTAGAAATCTCCGCACGGACCGTTGAGTTGATGGATAGCTCGATTGAGAATCTCAATAAGGGTGTGGCAGGCGAGCCGCCCGATCTATCACGATTCAGGGACTGAGCTCGTATGCAAAATGGGGTAAGGCGATGGCACCGTTGGAAGCCAACCCACGCCACCCCGGTCTCAATAGCCATGATATTCCACCATTGACCCGGCGGTATGGGAAGAAAGTATGGCAGTCATACTTGGAATCGAACCCCATCCTGAAGACAAGAAGAGTTCCGGTTATTCCAAGTTGAGGCTTTCTTCGGAACCAGAATAGGTCTGTGTTGAACTGGTCAGCCCCCCTCGCGGGCGGGCTCACACCTTGCTCAGACCCAAGGAGCCGGCCGAGAGCGCCAGTTCGACCTGAACCTGTCTTCCTCGGATGTCACATTGGGATTTCTTGCACTTCCGGACGTTTGCTACTGCTGTCGATAGTTGAGAGATCAAGGTATACTCTAAGGTGTGAGGAGGTATGTATGAGTAACGAAATTGACGCTTTCATACAGTCGGATCCAGACATAATGATGGGTAAACCTGTCATACGTGGGACTCGTATTACTGTAGAGTTGATCCTTGAAAAGGTAGCTGCCGGAGAGTCCATTGAGCAGATTCAACAGGAACATCCCCACATTTCGACTGAACAGATACGTACCGCGTTGAAGTACGCCGCTCTGGTTTTCAAAAGTGACGTAGTACACCTCGTCGGCGTCTAATTGATGATTCTGGTAGCAGATGAGAGCGTAGACCGCCAGGTTGTAGCAGCTCTCAACGGGATAGTAGATATTTACGACGTGGCTACCATGAACCGTGGTGTAAGCGATGACGTTGTACTGTCAATTGCGCGTGACCGTGGTGCGGTTTTGCTTACGGCCGACAAAGACTTCGGTGAACTCGTATTTCTTCAGCGAAGGACTCATCACGGTGTTATTTTGACGCGACTGTCGGGTATGCCGCCCGAAGAGAAGGCCAATCTGGTTGTTGACGTCTTTCGTCGATATATAGACGAGCTATCGGACTCTTTCGTCGTGATTACGGCAAGCGGTGTTCGCATCCGTCAACGAATCTGACTGGTCAAGTCCAAGACAAGGTTTCTCGCGAGATCGAAAGACTGGACCGCCTCATTGCTGAAAACATGCCGGCCGGTGCATCCTGGCACCGAGCGCTCTTGAATCAGATGGCGGCGCCTTCAGACGTTCGCAATGTTGTTATTAATGAAGCCTTCCGGGATCGAGCATAATGTGGGAATTACGCTCTAAACCTGCCGGGTGTTCCGCGATAAACCTGCCACCTATTCCGGGGTAAACCTGCCGGGTGTTCCATGGCAAACCTGCCACTTTTTGGCAGTCACCGGAACGGG
>JAQIBO010000145.1 GCA_027859055.1 Spirochaeta sp. | reverse complement strand
GGCATGTTGCACCTCCCGCGGTAGCGGCATACCGGCAGCATCGGCAAGGTCTACCACCCGCTGCGCCCGTTCCACCATCGGCTTGTCAACCATTTTCCCGTCAACGGTTGTGACGCCGTGTCCGCTGTTTCCCGATTCGGCAACACCCCGGAGAACACGTATCGCCGCGGCGACCTCATCCTCAGTCGGTTGGAACACTCGGTGTACCGTGGCGATCTGCCGCGGAGAAATGATCGACTTTCCGTCAAATCCAAGCTGTTTTGCCAGCCGGACTTCCCGCTCAAGACCTTCGTCGTCGTTGAGGTCGGAAAACACGGTGTCCATCGCATAAATCCCGGCGGCGCGCGCCGCCGCGATGATCCAGCTTCGGGCAAACAGGAGCTCTGTCCCCTCCGGGCTGCGCGTCGTTTTCATATTGGTCACGTAGTCTTCCGCACCAAAGGCGATTCCGATCAGCCGCCGTCCCGCCGTTGCGATCTCGTACGCGTTGAGTACCCCAAGAGGGCTTTCAATCGCCGCCATCAGGCCGATCGTTCCGTCGGGTATCCCGGCGGCCTTCTCCTCTGCGGCCACGAGTTCTTCCACGTCAAGGACATCCTGACCCCGCTCCGCCTTGGGAATCCGGATAATGTCAGGCTGCGCGTTGACGATCGCCTTGATATCGTCCCGACCAAACGGCGTGTCCAGCCCGTTGATGCGGACCACCGTCTCGGTGGTGCCATAGTTGAGATTCCGGAGGGTATGGTAGACAAGGAATCGCGCGCTGTCTTTTTCCGTGACGGTGATCGCGTCCTCGAGGTCAAACATAATCGAATCTGACCGGTAAATGTGGGCGTCTTTGACCATCGCCGCGTTGTCACCGGGGACGTATAGCATCGTTCGCCGTAGTTTCATCTGTTCACCGTCTCCACTGGTACTGGGTGGTGCCCGCTGCCCGGTGCGCAGCTGCCTCAAGGCGTGCCCGGATCGTGCAGTCAAGGGCACCTTTGTCCTGGAGCGACACGAACGCGTCGGTAACGCCAAGGTTTTCAAGCGTTTCCTTTGTCACGGCGCGGATCTGCTTGCCAAACTGTTTGATCACCACCGAGTCAATTTCGATCTCCACACCGTCGATACGACCGGGACTCACCGTTATCAGGACATCACTCGATTCCATCGTTCCGGCGATACCGGTTTTCACAATTTTCACGCGTTTCCCTCCTGCAACCGGGCAAGAATCGGTGCGCTCGCCGATGAGATCAGATAGTCGTACGTCGAGGCCGGTACCAGTTCTTTGGTCGCCGCAATATTCCCCGCGGCGATACACCGTCGCACCTCCGAGGCGCTGATCGGCTCCGTACGGTGCTCTCGCCGTTCGATCTCCACCACCTCCACACCAAAACCGGGAAGGAGGCGCTGCATCGTCTCGTTGTACATCGCGGTGACCGGGCAGTACGGTTCGTGCCCCACGTACCGGCGTGAAATACCCATCGCCGGGGCGATCGACTCACCAAACAGCGTCAGGTCCAGCTCGGCGTGGATTCTGTTGATACTCTGCGACTCTTTGAGGAAATAACTGGGGAACGTCGCGTTGGAGATGATGTACTCACCGCCGGCGATCACCGTCACGTTGGCAAGGTCCGCGGTTCCCTCGCGGACCAGCTGCAAGCGGTCGGCAAACGGAAAGACCGATCGGTCCTCTTCAACAACAAAGAGCACGACGCGGGCGTTTTCGGCGGCGGCGTGCTCGACGAGGTACCGGTGGCCCAGGGTAAACGGATTGCAGTTCATTACCAGCGCGGCAACCTCGCCTCCGGCAGGCGCACTGTCGGTCAGCCGGTCCAGATAAAACCGAAACGTGTTCCGGTTATCCTCGAGAAGAACGACGTCGTCGGTCTCGGCAAGTACGGAAAACCCGACGGAGGTGAAGATGTCGGTGTTTGAAGGAGTAGTGAAGAGAAACAGTGAGTCGATACCCCGGTGATAGGCGGTCAGTTTGAGGTACGAAAGGACTTTGCCGGTGATGTTTTCGCCGCGAACGTCCGCGTCGATCGCAACACTCTTGATCACACGTCCCGCCAGTGACCCGGTAGCAACCAGTCGGGACCGGACAAAAATACCGATCGTGTAGTCGATATCCGGCTCGTACGCCAGATCGTACCGGGCAAGAAACGAGGTGACCAGTTCACGGTCGGATGTGACATTCGGGGAGAGGGAGCGGATCTCGTATTCTTCTTCCCAGCTCATGGGCCAATTGTGGGGCGTAACTTTCACCCGGTAAGTAAGAGCGCGTCGGATCTTTCTGTCGGTTTTTTTCCTACACCAGGCCGGAAGCGCCTACAGCGCCATCAAGCGGTTTTTGTAGACATAGTGGGTCAGTTGCGAGTTGTTCTGCAGGTTCATCTTCTCCAGCAGTCGGCTCCGATAGGTACTTACCGTCTTTACGCTCAGGCACAACTCGTTTCCTATCTCGGTCAACGTCTTTCCCGAGGCGATGCGTAACATGACCTGATGCTCGCGCTCGGAGAGAAGGCGGTGCGGCGCCGACGTGTCCGGCCGGCGCAACGTATCCAGCAGCACGCTGGATGTCACGTCGTTGATGTAATTCTCTCCGTTGGCGATTTGTCGAACCGCCCGAACCAGTTCCTCCGGAGCCACCGCCTTATTGACACAGCCGGCGGCACCAAGGCGAAACGCCCGGGCAGCGTATTGAGACTCGGGCTGAATACTCAACATCAGCACGGGAATGTGCGGAAATTCTTCTTTCAGCTCTGCCAGGACGATCATTCCGTCTTTGCCGGGCAGGCTGATGTCAAGAATGACGATGTCCAGGTGGTGGGTACGCACGATATCCATGACGTCGTTGCCGTTATCCACCTCATACACGCACGCGACCGACATCGATTCCTTCAAAAGCTGTAACAGCCCGTGCCGAAGCACGGGGTGATCGTCGGCAACCAGTACGTTAAGAATTGTTGCTCTCCCCTGTCGGCACCTCTACATGGACGGTTGTCCCGGTTCCATTGGACCGGAACGAGATCTCACCGCCAAGATAACGGACCCGCTCTTTCATACCGACTATGCCATAGGATGCCGGATCGGACAGCGCATGTCTATCAATTCCGGTACCGTTGTCACTCACCGTTATGCGCATCCGGTCATCCGTGGTACTGATGCGTACCTCCGCGGCGGTCGCGCCGGAGTGACGCACGATATTGGTAAGGATCTCCTGCACCAGCCGGAACACCCCGGTTGCCCGGTCGCTCGACAACTCCGGCCCCGGCGCGATACGACGTCGGATCTCCAAATCGGTATGCTTTTCCGTCTCCCGGATCAGCCACTCGATAGCATCGGAGATACCGAGGTTATCGATGATAGCGGGACGCAGCCGGCTGGCCATATCTTTTGTCCAGTCCAGAGTCGCCCCGATAATACCCAGCATCGAGTCGTACCGCGCCTGGCGTTGCTCCTCCCTGGAGGAAGCGTTTCGCGACAACCAGAAGATGTGCAGTTTGAGCGTAGTCAAGAGCTGTCCCAGCTCATCATGGACATCCCGAGCCACCAGAGTGCGTTCCTCCTCCCGCGCCTCCTGGACGTTCCGGGAGAACTCCCGCAGCAGCACGTTGTGCCGGGAAAGGCGGTTAAAACGTACTCGAACGATTGTCATCCCGACCGCCGCGATCACCGTCAGGATAATCGCGTAGAAATACCACGTCTGATGAAACGCCGGGTGAACAACAACGCCTATCTCAGCGCTCCGGGTACTCCAGGCACCGTTGCTGTTTGTTCCCATCACTCGCAACGTGTACTGCCCTGGCGGCAGGCTTGAGTAATAATAGCGATGACGAGTATCAAGATAGTGAATCCGCTGGTCAAATCCGATCAGTTGGACCGCGTACTTGTTCCGCACCGGATCGGTAAAGTCGAGAGCCGCGAAGGAAAACCCGATAAACGTATCCCCGGGATAGACGTTGACCTCCTCGCTGACGGTGATACTGTCTTTCATGTACGAACGACCGGATGATTCGGAAGCCTGGGAGATCGGTTCGTTAAAGAGACTGAAACCGGTGATTCGAATCGGTGGTGCGTACGGGTTCGGGTTCAGCTCATCCGGCTGAAATCGGACCGCTCCGCGGCCGGAACCGACCAGAACTGCGCCGTCTCTCATTTCCAGATACGCGTTCCTGCTGAATCCGTTGGCAGGCAGACCATCGGTGTCCCAGTAATTGGTAAATTCCCGGGTGATCAGATCAAAACGAGACAGACCGTTCGCAGTTGTCACCCACAGGAATCCCCGTTCGTCCCTGACTATACCAAGGACGTGGTCGTCCGCCAGCCCGTCTTCCACCCGAAACGCTTCAAATTGTTCCGTCTGCGGATCAAACGCGTCCAGCCCCCCACCGGAGGTGCCGATCCACAGCATTCCGTCGTCTGTCCCGGTAATACAGTTCACACTGTTGTCACTGATACTGTGCGGATCGTTGGGATCCCGGGTGTAGTTTACAAACCGGTTCTCCCCCGGAATCCGGTAGCTCAATCCGCCGTCCCACGTCCCGACCCACAACGTACCGGCGCTATCCTCGTACAGCGCGCGAACAGACGATCCAAGCAGTGAGTCCGGGCGGTCGGGGTCGTTCTGGAACCGTTCAAACCGGTCGTGGACGCGATCGTACCGGTTGAGCCCGCCACCTTCGGTTCCGGCCCAGAGCTCACCCGCCGTGGTAATCAGCAGACTCCAGATGACGTCCGATGAAAGCGAAGTGCCATCTTGCGGGTCATGGTGGTAGTTGGTGATCTCCCCTGAATCGGTGTCGATCCGGTCCAGTCCGGAACCGTCGCTTCCCGCCCAGATTGTCCCGTCGGGATCCTCCGCCAGTGCGTACAGGTGATCGCTGGAAAGGCCGGCGTCTGACGCCGAGCGGAGGTTGGTGATCCGGCCATCCGGACTCCGTTGATAGATACCCTGTCCGTCGGTGGCGATCCACAACGTGCCGTCGGCAACCTCTATCATCTGCCGCGTCGAGTACTCTTCCCCCGGGATAATCCTGGAGAACCTGGTACTTCGCGGATTGAAGATATTGACGCCACCACCACGAGTGGCTATCCAGACCAGGTCGGACACATCCACGTAAATGTCGCGGATGAAATCGCTGGACAACGACGTGTCATCATCGGGGTCGTTGGTTATCCACCGCACGGCGCCGTCGGGTTCCACGACAGCAACCCCGCTCCGTTCCGTCCCGATCCACAGTCTGCCCGCACCATCCTCGTTAATCGTACGAACCGATATGCCATCCAACACCGTGGTAAACACCGGTTCCGACTTATTACCGTCAAGACGCAGCAACCCATACTGGTCCAGTCCAACCCAGACCGTTTCGTCGGCGGAAATGAATACGTCGCGAACCGTCATTCCCGACAGGAACGAGCGAAACGCGCGGGTCTGTTCGGCCAGGGACAGTCCGCCACCCTGGGTACCAACCCACATATCGCCGTCACCATCTCGGTGGAGCACGCGAATAACATCGCTTTCGAGGCCGGGCGTTTCCGCTGCGCGATAATTCGTGAATTGGCCGCCCTCCGGATTCAGAATTGCGATTCCGGCATCGCCGGTTCCAACCCAGATACGTCCTGATCGCCCCTCTTCCACGGAAAACACTTTTGCGCTGGAAATCGATCGGGGGCGCGTGTCATCGGGCAGGTACGAACGGAACGCGTCGGCGGCAACGTCGTAGCGATTGAGTCCTCCCCCGTCGGTCCCGATCCACACGTGGCCGTGACTGTCCTCAACGATATCAAAGACCACCGAACCGGAAATACTGTCCGGGTCCATCGGCTCCGGCCGAAAGATGTCGATTCGATTGCCGTCGTACCGGTTGAGGCCGGAGAAGGTCCCCAGCCACATAAACCCACGGGAGTCCTGGGCCATCTGATAAACCGAGTTGTTGGATAATCCGTCCCGAAGTGTCAGGTGTTGAAAGCGGAAGGGCTCTTCTGCAAATGCGGTGAGCGTCGTCACGCATATCAGCACCAACGCGTACCGCAGAACGGGATGCTGCGCCATAGCGCGCAGTATAGTGTCGTCGACACGGGGACACAAGCGATAAAAAGAACGCCCGGGAGCGGACCCCCCGGGCGTAAAACGGTCGTGTCAGATCTGCTCCGGGCAGATCACCACAGATCGCTGAGTCGGTTCTCCCACAGTCGCGGGTCGTCCACGTCCACGTCGATCGGGACGATCGGTGCCTGCATCTCGATGTATAGGCCGTCGGCGTACGGACTGTCCTTCACCTCCGCGGGTGCCCAGATCGCATTGGGCTCGTCGAGGACGTCACCGCGCTGCGGGACCGGTTCACCGGTGGCAATCTTGTAAAGCAGTTCCACCGCCATCTGTGCCGGCGCATAGGCGGGCATCGCCACAATACCGAGGACATCGCCGTCACGGATCAGCGCCTGACCCTCCGGGCCCATCCACGTTCCGGTAATGCTGAAATCCCGCGGCTCAAGGCCGGCTCCGCGAACCGCTTCAACCACACCTGGACCCATAATGTCCGGGGTGTGCACGTAGATTCCCACCACGTCGTCACCATGCCGGGTCAGCAGGTCCGCGGTCCGGTCATGGGAGTCGATGTTGTTCCACTTTCCGTCTCCCTGCACCACTTCAAGTTGCGGGTACTCACCCAGCACGGACATAACCCCCTCGTGGGCGTTTCGGGTGTACATGTCGCGGACATCGCCGGTGATCTCGATGATCACGCCCTCCGGCACCTCTCCCCCGTGGCGCTCGGCAATATCGGCGACAAACGCCTCGGCGGCGTGGGCGCTCTGGGACGTCACATCCGCGCTGATGAAATAGGCAACCTCACCACCCTCGGGACTGGTGTCGATCGCCACAATCGGAATATCCGCCTCGTTCAGCGTCATCACGCCCGGCACGATCGCGCGCTGGTCAACGGCGCCGGCCATGATAAATCCGTCGATCCCCTCCACAATGAAGGTGTCCATGTGGTTCATGATCTGTTGCGCATCGCCGCCGCCGTCGCGGACGAGCAAGTTAACCCCAAGCTCCTCGGCGGTCGTTTCGGCGGCGTGAATAAACGCCTCAATGTACGGGGTTCCCGGATACTTGATCACCATACCAAAGGTCATCTCGTCGGAGCCCTCTTCGCCGGCGCCGGCGGCCCATACCCCCGTTCCACTCACCAGAATCGCCAGCGCTACCGCCAGGACCAGCGTTTTGCCCGGTCGCTTTCGTTGTGTACTCATATTTATGCAGCCTCCCTGAATAATTATCCCGTAGTTTCTACCGGTATCAGCTGGTAATTGCAAGGGCGTTCAGTTGTTCGCGATGCAGAAGCTGCGCCCGCCACCGGCCGCGGCTGCGGTCCAGGAGCAGGGCCAGAAAGATAAGGGCACCCTTGGAGGCGTAAATGAGGCTGGGCCCCACGCCAAGCAGGTTAAGAGAGTTGGAAAACATGCCGAGCAGCAACGCACCGCCGAGCATCCCCACCGGCGTCCCTTTGCCGCCGTGCAGGCTGGCGCCGCCCATCAGCGCTCCCGCAAAGGAGAGCAGCACCATACCCTCGCCCATCGCGTTGGAAATTGACCCCTGGCGGCCCGCCGCCAACAGTCCGCCGATCGCGGCAAGCACCCCGGCCAGCACATAGGCGTACACGGTCATTCGGTCAACGTTGATGCCGGAGACGTAGCTTGCCCGGGGGTTTCCGCCGGTGGAAACAAAGCGGCGGCCAAACGGTGTGTGCTGCAGCACCACGTGAAGGACCAGAAAGATCAGCAGAATAAGCGGAATCGAAACGGGGATGTTTCCCGGCAGCCGACCCGCACCGGCGTAACGAAATATCGGGTCCAGCGGAAAGAGGGAAAACGGAAAGATAAAGAGCAGGATGCCACGAAACATGATCATCGTTGCCAGCGTCTGCAACAGCGGGTTGATCTTGAGATTGGCGATGCAGAATCCGTTGAACCAGCCCAGCGCCGCCCCGATCAGCAGGGTGATAATGATCGCCAGCCCGGGCCCGACGATGCCGGGCATGATTTCCATGGAAAGGAGCATCGCAATGCCCGGGGCAAACCCCAGGATCGACTCGATAGAGAGGTCCAGTTTGCCGTTGATCAGCACCAGCCCCTGCCCCAACACCAGGAGACTCATGATCGCCGAGTGGTAGAGGATGTTGACGATATTGGCGTAGGAGGCGAACCGCGGCGTGAAAACGGCGTTGGCGAGGAAAAAGACCGCCACCAGCACCCAGATCAGATTGTCGATCAAAAAGAGTTGTATCGAGGTCCGTCGTGTCATCAGGTTGTCACTCCTATATCTGTTGCGTCTGTTGTCTGCGCGTGGGTTCCGCCGCCCTGCATCTGGTGAAAGATCTCCGTTTCATCGTAGTGCGGGCCGGTATGTTCCCCGACGACCCGGCCGCGGTGGAGCACGAGAATCCGGTCGCAAATCCCCAGCAGATCTTCCAGGCCCGGTGCGGTCATGACCACCGCGGCGTCACGGGCAAGGTCGCCGCGGATGATCTTGAGCACCCCCGCCTTGGTGGCGATATCGATTCCCTTGGTCGGTTCGTCGAGGAGATAGACCGCGGGCTCAGTGGAAAGCACTTTGGCGACAACCACCTTCTGCCGGTTGCCACCACTGAGCTCCCGCACCTCCTGAT
>JAQIBO010000134.1 GCA_027859055.1 Spirochaeta sp. | reverse complement strand
ACCACCTCCCGCATAAGCCGGTGCTTCAGCTCAAACCGGAACGCGTCGTCCCGGTAGCGCCGGCGGGGCCGTTCCGCTTGCACCGCCAAGTGCAGCCGGGTGACCGCGGCAAACACGTTTTCGTCGGTGCGACGGGGACGTACCCGCTTCTTGTAATCTAACAGTTTGGCCACGTGGAATTCCAGTCGAAGTGAGGCCCCCAGAAGATCCCGGGCGAATGCGACCGGATAAAAGCGGGAATCACTATCGGTGAGAACGACGAGGGTCACGGGAAACCTGCCGAAGCGGTCGTAGATGCGGTAGGCATACTGAAAGAGGCGATCGGCGAAATCAGTCTCCGGTGTTCCCTGGACCTCGACGTGGCACAAAACAAGAACCGGGTGTGCGTCTGCAGAAGCGTCAGCCCGGGGCAGTTCCACCAGAAGATCTGCGATTCTGCCGGATATGCGATTGCCCCGGCGATCCGGGACAACTCTTTGTCCCGGAAGACCGGTGGCGCCGACAATTCCAGCTTGTCTGCGACGGCAGGGAAGTAATACTGTAAAAAGTCAGGAAGGAACTCCCTGATGATGTCCTTCCACGCCGTGTCCTGGGACCCCGATTGGTTGACCATACTCTTACCCACAGGCCAACGGGGTACCGTACTTCACGAAGGACGGGCAGACTCATCCATTACAAAGTCAGATGCCTGAGTACCTCATCCCGCTCAATTGCATCGATAAAGCGGGAATCACTGTCTGTGAGAACGACCAGGGTAACCGGTGTCTGCTTTCATGCCTTAAATGTTCAATCGCAATCCCGTTTCGACCGTCGTTGCGAGCTTTCGGGAGACGTCGTACTCATCCGCACGCGTAGGGAAGCGGGAAAAGGCGTCTATCGTTTGCGATACAATCTCATCGCTCTTGCGGTCGGATAGATTGCAGTAACGGCCGAACGCTACAAGATCGCTGCGCTCAAAGTTCTCGCGCTTTCTGTTGAGCCGTGTCTGATGCGCTCTCGTCCATTTCCCCGCCGGGTCGTATTGGTAGGTCAAATCGAATGCCGGAGCCAACGTCCATCTCCCGGTTTTGTCCATGAGAAATCCGAAGTTCTTGGTATGATCATCCTGATTGCGACCGACCACGTTGAATACGGCGCGTCGATAGAGTTGCGTTATCTCATTCTGGCCGAGTCCTAACTGGCGCGCGAGCAGTACAAGTTGCTCGTAGGAGTTCGATCCGACCGGATCTCGATCAGCGTGGGCAAGTCCCGCCCACGATCCGTAATGCATTTTTGTGATCTTTTCGCCTTCGTGAAGGCGGTCAAATCGTTCCGTCAAAAAGTGAAGATCGTCACCATCTACAACGTAATCCGTTCGCGGCATCTGGATTCCGCACTCTTCGGCGATCAAGCTATAGATATATTCTACCTTGGGCATGCCCTTGGGATCGGAAGCATCCCCGTCATCGTTCGATTCGGTATCGAACTTCAGAATCCAGTAGGTAAAGTCGGGTCCATGGTCGATACTTCCATCGAAGAGTGTGCCGTCGGCGGCGCGGGCGACGAGAGCCTTCGAACGCGCTCCTCCCGCGCTTGATCCGACTCGAATAAGACGGAGAGCGGCGCGACGATTCTTCGCGTTCAGTAGTTCTGCGTGTGTCGCGCTGCTCCGCGACGTTATGTGGTCGGCCAGTTCGGCAAGAAGATGGATATCCAACGCCGTACCGGCGTCGGTTTCGTCTACCAGGTCAAACGCCGGATGGTATTCTAACGCTCCCATTCCACGCGTCCCGACGTAGAGGAGGCGGTCGAGTGCGGTGATGCTCTCCGGCGGAATACTCTTTTCCGCCATATAGAGATCGATCAACTGGTTGCCGTACTTGTCTGGTAGCGAGTCGGCGAAAATGCCCGGTAGTCCTTTAAACGTCCTGGTAGCGGTGTCGTCGAAAGCGTGAAGGGCGACACCGTTCGGCATCGTGATCGGTGCTATCTGGACCCCCGACCGTGCGAAGACCGGATCGTACTCAAATGTCGCTACCTCGGTTTGGCCGGGGGCATATCCGAGGTGTCCAATCGCGGTACCCCAAAGGGTGACCTCGACGACAGTATTCACCGATCATCCCCCCATCGGAAATCGGTATCTTCGGTCTTCTTATCCCGAACACGTTGGGCGGGGATCGTGTCGTGTCTTCCGCTGGGGCTATACCGGTCCGGTAGTTGTAGCAACGCTTCGAGACGGTCGAGTTCACCCAAGCCGCGAAGCAACCGAACGAACGATTTGAGAGTGATACCCCCGGTACCGGTGCGGAACTTTTTTAGTACAAAGCGGCTTGTGCCACCCTTCGCCACGAGTTCTTCGTCTTTGAGCTTTTTGGAACGCCGCAGGTGATCGAGTTTGGCGGCCAGGTCGGCGAGAATCTCATCGTCTGTGAGCAGCGTGTACGCCATAGTGATCCCCTCCTACTATTGTAATGGTATTATAAGATCCCATTACAGAGAATATTATACTTTAATGGTAGTAAATAATGCCATTAAAATCAAGAAAGAATGCAGTCGCGTACGCGTTCTCCAGTCGATGCGTGTTTGCTCTACCTTCCCCACTCCACATATTCCGTATGGAGCAAGTGGTGCGACTTTTCGCCCAAGGGTGCGCCAAGCCACTTCTCGCACAGCTCCATATTCGGGAGCCGGCAACCCCGGAGTCGGTGGTTCCCGCGGAACTTCGTCATGCCCCAGGGACGGTGGAAGAACGGCTGTCGGTCCTTCAAGAAAACTACAGACGGTGGGCGAACCTGCTGGAGGTGTGGCCGGAAATACCCTTCACCGCACGCGAAATCCCGCCACCGGGCATCGCTAATCACGGAGTGGTCTAAGCACCTCACCCCGCTCAGTTGCGTCGATGATCGCGTCCAACGCGGCATCGAGTCGTTCCGGACTATCGGTGTTGTCTATCAACGCAGCGTCCTCCGCCTGCAGCCCGAACTTGCGGTCAAATAACCGCTTCAGAACAGCGTGTTTATTCCGCAACTCACCGAGTTGCATCCCTTGCTCCAATCCCTTCTCAATACCGATTCGTTCCCAACTGGTGACATATGGCATAACGTCCGCTCCTCGTGCAGATTCAGACAAGCAAACTGTTCACGAAGTCAGATGCCTGAGTACCTCATCCCGCTCACTCGCGTCGATAATCGCATCCAGCGCGGCATCGAGTCTCTCCGGAGCGTCTGTGGCATCGATCAGCTCTGCGTCCTCCGGCAGCAGCCCGAACTTGCGGTCGAACTGTCGCTTCAGGACGGCGTGCTTCTCCCGCAGCTCACCGAGTTGCATACCTTGTTCCCGGCCTTGCTCCAGACCTTGTTCCCGACCTCGCTCCAAGCCTTTCTCGATACCGATTCGTTCCCAACTGGTGACATATGGCATAACGTCCGCTCCTCGTGCAGATTCAGACAAGCAAACCGTTCACGAAGTCAGATGTCTGAGAACCTCACCCCGCTCACTCGCGTCGATAATCGCATCCAGCGCGGCGTCGAGTCGCTCCGGAGCATCAGTGGAATCTATCAGCTCCGCGTCTTCCGGCTGCAGCCCGAACTTGCGGTCAAATAACCGCTTCAGGACGGCGTGTTTCTCCCGTAGCTCACCGAGCTGTAAACCTTGTTCCCGGCCTTGCTCGCGACCTTGCTCCAGACCTTGTTCCAGCCCCTTTTCGAGACCTTGCTCCAAGCCCTTCTCGATACCGATTCGTTCCCAACTGGTGACATATGGCATAACGTCCGCTCCTCGTGCAGATTCCGTTTCATCAAAGAACAGGTTTTCCAGCTCGTTTGGCAGGGCAACCAGCCAGTCAAGAAAGGCCAGGAGCCGGAAAATACGTTGTTCCTCATCCGGCCGCGGTCGCCGTGCAGGCTGCGCCATCCCCGCCGGTTGGGTTTGCACCACCTCCCGCATGAGCCAGCGCTTCAACTCAAACCGGAACGCGCCGTCCTGGTAGCGGCGGCGGTGCCGCTCCGTTTGCACCGCCAGGTGAAGCCGGGTGACCGCCGCAAACACGTTTTCGTCGATGCGACGGCGATGCACCCGCTTCTTGTAATCTAACAGTTTGGCCACGTGGAATTCCAGTCGAAGTGAGGCGCCGAGAAGATCTCGGCTGAACGCGACCGGATAAAAGCGGGAATCGCCGTCTGTGAGAACAACGAGGGTATCGGGAATCCTGCCGAAGCGGTCGTAGATGCGGTAGGCGTACTGAAAGAGGCGATGGGTGAAATCGGTCTCCGGTGTTC
>JAQIBO010000109.1 GCA_027859055.1 Spirochaeta sp. | reverse complement strand
ATCCGGGACCACTTACTGGATTCCGCATCCGGCGCGTGACCGCGGTGAATGCGGCGCTCGTTGCCCGACGGTTCTTTTACGACGAGCCATTCCGGCGTTTCCTGCATCCACTCGATCCCCGCCCTGGTCCCGTACACGCGCACGCTGAAGGGGTTGCGCTCGCCGGTGGCGAACTGTGACACCGTCACGATGCCCGCCGCTCCGTTATCAAACCGGATGAGAATATTGGCATCGTTTTCCAGATCGGAGGTGCTCAACAGCGGCGACAGATCCGCAGCCACGCTTGTCACGCGCAGCCCGGTCACGTATTCCGCCATATGAGCCGCGTGGGTGCCGACGTCGGCGGTGATCAGCGAGGGACCGACGATTGCGGGGTCCATCCGCCACAAGTTGGGCTCTTCACCGGTAGCGGCGATCAGTCCCTGCACCCACCCCTGCGGCATTTCCACCACAACGCGGTTGATCTTCCCCAGCTCCCCGGCGGTGCGCATCGCCCGCGCCTCTTTCACCATCGGATATCCGATGTAGTTGTGGGTCAGCATGTACACGGCGTTGTGCCTGGCGATAGCCGCTTTCAGGTGACGCCCTTCCTCGGAACTTATTCCGACCGGCTTGTCCGAGGCGACCGCGAGACCCGCCTCGATCGCCGCTGAGGCGATTTCAACGTGGGTGTTATTGGGCGTGGCGATGACGACGAAGTCGAGATGTGCCGCCTCGTGGGCGAGGAGTTCCCGGTAGTCGGTATAGACGTGTTCCGCGGGCACGTGCCACGCCGCGGCGGTCGCGCTGTTTTTTTCCGTCCGCCGGGAAAATGATCCCGCCACCAGATCCGCCTGACCGTCCAGGGTGGCGGCGATGCGATGGACCGGCCCCATGAAGGAGTCGAGGGCGCCGCCGATGATTGCAAATCGCAGCTTTCCGGCGCTCATATCGTGTATTCCACCTTTACCGGCCGGTGTTCCGCCAGGGAGATCACAGCCGCCTCGGCGATTTGTTGCGCCTTCACGCCATCCTCGAAACCGGGGTCCATTTTCTCTCCGTTGGTTGCCGCCTGGAGAAAGCGATCCATCGCCGCGGGAAACGACTTCTCAACGCGGTCGAACCAGCTCTTGTGGGCGTTGGCGGTGTGACGTCCCGCCCGGTCGTACTGGACAACGCCGCTGGTGAGAAGGCGATCAGAGTAGACCATCCCTTCCGATCCAAACAGTTCTATCCGTTCGTCGTAGCCAAATGCCGCGCGACGGCTGTTGTCGATATTGGCGAAGCCACCACCGGAGAGTTTGATGAGGAGCATCGACGTGTCGGTGTCCCCCGCTTCTCCTACCGCCGGATCCACGAGGGCTGCGCCGTCGGCGTAGACCTCCACCGGTTCCTGACCGGTCACCCAGCGCAACATGTCGAAGAAATGAATCGTCTGGTCGCGGAACTGCCCGCCCGACACCTTCACGTACGAAATGGGCGGGACGTCGGGTCCGCGGGTAATCATCTGGACCAGCTCGATATTCCCGATTTGGGGAATGCGTTCCTTCACGTCGGCATAACTCTGGTCAAATCGCCGGCTGAACCCCATGAATACCTGTCCGTTCTCTTTCCGGACAACCTCGGCCACCTCTTTCACCCGCGCCAGGTCCAGGTGGATCGGCTTTTCGCAGTACACCGGCTTTTTCGCCTGCACCGTCTTGATCAGCAGATCCGCGTGGGTATCGGTGGAGGAGGCGATAATAACCGCGTCGATATCGTCGTTTTCGATAATCTCTTCCGGGGAGGTTGCGACGACGGCACCGTACGTTGTCGCCAGCTCTGTGGCGGAACCAACCCGCACATCAAAGATCGCCGATAACGTGCCCAAGTCCGACCGAAACACGCTTGCCGCGTGGACGGTGCCGATAAACCCCGCGCCCAGTAATCCTACTCTCATCATTCCGTTGCTCCTTTACAGCCCGATCTCCCGGAGGTAATCCCGGTTTCGCTGGGCGCTCTCTTTTGGTCTTCCCATTCCCGGGAGGACGTCCTGTTCCACCACAATCCACCCGTCGTAGTTCTGTTTTTTCAGGAACTCCGCGATCGGCGGGAAGTCGATATCCGCGGTCGCAAGCTCGCTGAACACACCGTTTTTGTACGATTGCACCGCGTCCCAATTCTCGGCGCGGGAGCGGTCGGCGATCTCCTGCGAGAACCCTTTGAAGTGGACGTGCCGGATCCGGTCCCAGAACTCTTTTATTCCCGCACGGGGATCGCCGCCGCCGAATTTCCAGTGTCCGGTATCGTACACCAGGCCGAGAAGGGCGGGGTCGGTGTTGTCGAGAAAGCGCCGCGTTTCCGCGGGTGTTTCCACCCACGTGCCGACGTGGTGATGCAGTACAGTGCGGAGCCCCGCTTCCGCCTTGACCGCCTTCGCGATCGCCTCGGCGCCGGAACAGAATGTCTTCCATTGGGACGCACTCATCTCGTGTTCCGTGGTAATCCGTCCGGCGTTGCCGGTGCGCATCGGGTCGACAAACGGGTCGTTTCCCAGAACGACGATCGGCGTGTTGCCCCCAACGGCGGCCATCAGTCCGGCGGTTTTCACCGCCACGTGTATGTCGGCGTCCAGTTGCGTGGCGTCGTGCATGTGGACCGATACCCAGGAACCCACCATTTCCAGCCCCCGGGAGGTGAGTTCATCCGCGAGGCGCGCGGGATCGGTGGGCATAAAACCCCAGTCGCCAAGCTCCGTCCCCACGTAGCCGGTCGCCTGGATCTCGTTGAGCACCGTTTTCCAGGTGATCCGTTCCCCGGCAATATTTTCGATGACACCCCACGAACAGGGCGCGTTTGCTACCTTGATCATCCCTCCTCCTGCTATACCGTTTCCCACGCCCCTGAGTCCCAGGACCGCATGATCGCCTGCTGCACATGTGCCACCTTCCGCGCCTCCTCCAGGCTGGGCTCCCGCTGTACTCCATCCCGGACGGAGCAGAGGAACTCTTTTGCCTCGATGATTTTGGTGTCCTCGTAGCCGAGGTTGAGCCCCCAGGCGGGGTTGAAGTTACCGTGAAATGGATGCGCCGGACCGCTCAGGAGCGTCTTGTACCCGTCCTCGGCGGGGGTATCGTCGTCGCGGTACTGCACGTCCAGTTCATTCATCCGCTCCATGTTCCACTTGATCGCCCCGTTGGTGCCGTAAACCTCAAAGGACATGTCGCACTTGGCGCCGTTGATAACCCGGCACGCCTCGAGAAACCCGTGGGCGCCCCCGGCAAAACGGACGATCGAACTGACGTAGTCCTCGTTGGTGACCGCGCCTTTCGGGCTGTCGGCGGTACCGGCCGCGTAGTGGGAGGCGGCGTTCGGGTCCGGTAGGGGCCGCTCTGTGATAAAAGTTTCGCGGGCTGCAACAAGTTTCGCGATACCGCCGGTGATCATATGCGCCATGTCGATCACGTGGGACATCAGGTCCCCAAGGGTACCAAGGCCGTGCTCCTCTTCAAAGCGCCACGAGAGGAGCCCAAAGGGGTTGCCGGCGTAGCCATTGAGAAAGCGTCCGTGGTAGTGGGTGATCGTTCCCAGTTTGCCCGCGGCGATGAGGTCGCGGGCGTATTGAACGACCGGCGGCCAGCGGTAGTTGTAGCCGGTAAAACTCATCACCCCCGCCCGCTTCACCGCATCGGCAGCGGCGATCGTCTCCTCGGGAAAGCGTCCCACCGGCTTTTCACACGCGACGTGCTTGCCCGCCGCCGTTGCCGCGTTCACGAGTTCCAGGTGCATACCGTTGGGCGCGGTGATATCCACCACATCTACATCGGGGTCGTTGATCACCTCGCGCCAGTCGGTGACGTACTTCCTGAAGCCGAACCGTTCCTGCGCGGCTTTTGCCCGCTTCTCATCGGCGTCGGCGCACACCACCAGGACCGGATCGATCCCCTCTTCGATAAACCGGTCGGGTACCATCCGGTACGACCGGGCGTGGACGTGTCCCATCCACCCCATTCCGATAACCCCGATTCCAATCGTTTTTCGGGCCACATCGACCTCCTTCACGTCGGGTTGTTCCAACCCCGGTGCGTGCGATGACGCTCTCTTTCTCCGTTTCTCATCGATAGTACACCCGGTTTTGGCGTAGCGCAAGCGGTTGCGCATGAAAAATTCAGTACTGCGTTGGTGCGGCTTCTGCGAGAGTGCTTTTATTCGTATTATAAACCAGTTGATTACTAATGTGATTGGTCGTATTGTTTGCGTGGAGGTGCCATGGCACACGTAATAACCGCCAACGAGCTCAAGACGAAGGGCGTTGCAACGATCGAGGATGCGACATCCTCCGGGGAAGAGGCGATCATTACGATTCGCGGAAAGCAACGTTACGTGGTCCTCTCTGTGGAACACTACAACTACCTGCGAGAGTGCGAACTGGAGGCGGCGATCGCCGATTCCCGCCGGGACGTCGCGGAAGGACGGACTGTTGCCGAGTCGGTAGCGGAGCATATCGCGAGAATCACGAGTGGCTGAGATTCTCTATACCGACTCATACATCCGTCGTGCCACAAAGTTCATCAAGCGCCACCCCGATATACGCGGGCAGTATGAGAAGACGTTGCAGCTCCTTGAGACGAATCCGTCGCATCCGTCTCTCCATCTTCACCGGTTGAGCGGACGCCTCTCAGACCTGTACTCGGTCTCGATAAATGTGACGTACCGGATCACGCTTGAGTTCCTGATCCAGGACGACACAATCGTACCCGTCCACGTCGGAACCCACGACGAAGTCTATCGGCCGTAACGCACAGAGTCGTAACGCACAGAGCTGGTCCGGGACGAATCCGTCGCCAGGGCCGTCACGCCGGACCGGTCGTTGCTCTGATGATGAGTTCTCCCGGGAGGACCGTCGTCCGGGGGGCCTTCCCGTCCAGGCGCTCCAGTACCAGTTCCACCGCCTGACGACCCATCTCGCCGCGGGGTTGGCGTACCGTGGTAAGGGGATGCGGGAGAGATGCGGCAATTTCCAGGTCGTCACAACCGACCACGCTGAGGTCGCCGGGGATTGCAACGCCTTCCCGGATTGCGGCCCCGACGAGGCCGAAGGCGACCATGTCGTTGTAACACTGCACCGCGGTTAGGCCGGCATCAAGCACCGTTGGGAGGGCGTTGGTTCCCCGGGTGAGGTCTGAATCTCCATCCGGGAGGATTGACCGGACCGTTCCGCCGGGTAAGCGGTTTGTGACGCCACGCTCGAA
This sequence comes from Spirochaeta sp., assembly GCA_027859055.1. Taxonomy (GTDB): domain Bacteria; phylum Spirochaetota; class Spirochaetia; order DSM-27196; family Alkalispirochaetaceae; genus Alkalispirochaeta. Next base: position 6,895 of record JAQIBO010000109.1, on the reverse strand, counting down.
CGCCTCCAGCCTGCGACCGCTGGAAAAGGGACGGTCCTGGACGCCGATAAAGGCGAAGCGGGTATGCCCGAGTTCCACCAGGTGCCTTGCGGCGGCGTCGATCATCGCGGTGTCATCAACGGCGACCACGGCGATACCGCCGGCCGGGTCTTCCTGCCCGACGAGCACGACGGGAACGCTCAGGGTGCGTTCGAACAGCTCGTAGGTGGAGCGCTGGTGAGTGGCGACGATGATCACCGCGTCGACGCGGTGGCGCTGGAAGTTGGTGGCGATCGTCAGCTCCCGGTCGGGGTCGCGGCGGGAGGTGCTGAAGATGACGCGGTAGTCGTGGGCGCCGGCGTGCTCCTCGATGCTGTCCACGATCATGCCGACGAAGGGATCGGTCAGGGAGGGCGCGACAACGCCGATTGTGTTGGTCCGACTGGTGGCGAGGGAGCGGGCGATGACGCTGGGCTGGTACCCGAGCTCCTCGGCGATGCGGAGGATGCGCGTGCGCGTTGCCGCGCCGATCCGGTCGCGGTTGTTGAGCGCCCGGGAGACGGTGGACGGATTGACCCCGGCGGCTGTGGCGATATCGTAAATTGAGACGGTGCCACCCTTGTGAGCGGTACTCTCCGGCGTGTCGCTTTCCCCGGGGGGCCCTCCCGATCCGGTGTCCGGCGCACCTGGGGACGGAGCGTTGTCTCCGGTGAACGGAGTTCGTTTTTTATCCATCTTCATCCTGCCATTCCGTTATACCACAAGAACGTAGAGGTAGCGCAGGACCGCTGCCCCGGTCACGACGATCACGAAGCGCCAGTAGGTTTTCTCAGACATCCGTTTTACGATGACGCGTCCCAGCCAGATCCCGAGGGTCACCAGGGGAATGAGGATCAACGTTTTGGGAAGCATTTCCGCAGTCAGCGTTTTCCAGCCCCAGATGTGGATGGGCAGTTTGATGAGGTTTAGTACGAAAAAGAACCACACGCTGGTGGCGATAAACTGCGCTTTCATGGCGCCGGTAGCGGCGAAGTAGATGGCTACAAAGACGCTTGCGAGGTTGCCGATCATTGAGGTGAAGCCGGACAGGAACCCCGCGACGGGGGTGACATACCACGGGAGGCTCCGGTTGGTGTCCCGGCTGCGGTTGGCGCGCTGGACGATCATGCCGAGGTAGGCCAACAGGATAATGCCGAACAGGACCCATTCGAAGACGTCCGTGGGCAGGCGCCGGCCGATGAGGGCGGCGACGACGAGTCCGACGATCGTGGGGACGAGGAGCTTACCCAGAACGCGCCAGTCGACGTCGCGAACGAGAAGGACGGTGGCCTGGACGTCGGCGTAGAGGAAGATGAGCACCCCGATGCCTACCGACGCCGCGGCGGTGAAGTGGTCCGCGAGGACGATTACACCGAGGACGGCGGCTCCATTGACGCCGCCGCGGCGCATTCCCACCAGAAACGCCGCGACTCCCAATACGACCATATCCAGCGGCGCGAAACCGATTGCGCTCATCGGCCGAGGGTAGCGGCGCGGCCACGTTTTGTAAACCGCACGGTTGTGGGCGGAATATTTTTGTTGACCTGCCGGGAAAGATGTCGTACAACGGTAGGTACCGGACGTAATTGTCTGATAATCATAACAATATCGGAGGAACGATGATAAAGGTTGCGAATGCGCCCTGCTCATGGGGTGTGCTTGAATTCGATCTGGAAGGTGAAACGGTTGAGTACCCGCAGTTCCTCGACGAACTGAAGGACGCGGGATACGCCGGGACGGAGCTTGGTGACTGGGGGTTTATGCCCACGGATCCGAACAAACTCGGGGAGGAGATTCGGTCGCGGGAGCTTGATCTGGTGGGGGCGTTCGTGCCGGTGAAGCTCTCAGAAGCAGATCGTCACCAGGAGGGGATCGATGTCGGCGTGAAAACGGCGGCGTTGATGCAGAAGGCGGGATTTGACGACGCGTTTATCGTGCTGTCCGATGACAATACCTCCGTTGATGCGCGACGGGAGAACGCCGGGCGGATCACCCCGGACCTGATGCTGGACGAGGAGCGGTGGAAGGCGGTGATCGCCGGGGCGACGCGTTTTGCGAAGACGGTGCGGGATGAGACGGGGCTGCGAACGGTGATTCACCACCACTGCGCGGGGTACGTGGAGACGCCTGGTGAGCTGGAGCGGCTTCTGGCGGATACTCCCGCGGATACGCTGGGGCTGGTTCTGGATATGGGGCACTACCGCTACGCCGGCGGCTACCCCCTGGCGGCGTTGGAACATTTCCGGGACCGGATCTGGCATATTCACTACAAAGACTACTCCGCGGCGGTTGCCGCCGAGGCGCGCTCCAACAGGTGGGACTACTTTGAGGCGGTACAGCACGGCGTGTTTTGCGAGCTCGGTCACGGGGATGTCGATTTTGCGGCGATCACGGAAGAGCTGAAGCGGCGAGAGTATGACGGCTGGATCGTGGTGGAACAGGATGTGCTGCCCGGGATGGGCGCCCCGCCGGCGTGCGCGCGGCGGAATCGGGACTTCCTGGCAAGTCTGGGGTTGTAGGCTGGTCGGTAACGTGAGGAGCGCGCGCCGCGCGCGGCGCCCTGCGCCTCACCGCGGCACGATCGGCCGCAGGTACTCCAGTCCCTTGGCGATTGATGTGGGACCGTCCGGGCGGGGGAGGAATTCTCCGGAGACCCAGCGGTCGTAGCCGGTATCCACAAGCGTGTTGATAAGCCCGGGGAAGTCGATATGGCCGGCGCCGGGGTACCAGCGGTTGGAGTCCGCCACGTGGAAGTGGAACAGGCGGTCCCCGCACATCCGGATGCTTGCGGCCATGTCGGGTTCTTCGATGTTCATGTGAAAGGTATCGAGGAGCAGCCCGATCGAATCGCGGCCCACGCGCTCGATCAGGTCAAGTCCGTCGGTCGCAGCGTTGACGTAGGCGGTTTCGTAGCGGTTGATCGCCTCGATCGCGATACCGACTCCCGCCGCGTCCGCAGCCGCGCCAAGCTCCCGTAATCCTTCCACCAGCCATTCCCAGGACGCCTCTTTGAGCGCCGCGTCGGGAAAGACGCCCCGGACCAGCCCGATGATCACCAGTGCATCGAGCTCGGCTGCAAGGGCGATATGCTCTTTGACCCGGGCGACGGCGGTCGCCCGGGTGCTTTCATCCTGAGCGGTGAGAGACAGACGCTCGTCACCCCACATCTGCCCGGTACCCACCGCGGGTATCCCGAGCCCGTGTGTGGCAGCAAGCGCGGTGAGTTCGCTTCCGCTGACCTCGGCGGCGTTTCGGACCGCCAGCTCCGCCCCGTCGTACCCGGCGGCTGCTACCGCCGCGAGGCTTTCTGAGATGCGTCCTTTGAACGATACCGCCTCAAATGAGGCCTGGTGAGTAGAAACAACTACGGACAGTTTCATCGTGTGTTCCTCAAAAAGGGGCGCCGGTACCGGGCGGCAGGGTGCACCGCCGCGGTACCGGAACGCCCCGGTTGTTACGCGTTGTTACGCTTTGTCCCAGATGCCGATCTTGGGCAGCTCGTGAATCGATTTCCACCCTTTCGACATCGGTTCGCGGCAGAACGGCTCGATCTCTTTGGGATCGCGCAGCGTCACTTTCTTCGGATCCGGTACGGTCCCTGCGGGGAATGCGTCACGGATATGGTCGTGCACCTGGGTCAGGTACTTCAGGATCGCCGCTATCGGGCGCTTCGCCTTATCCACATGCGCCTGGCTCGGCGTGCCCACGACGCCCTCAGGCGTAGCGTAGCGCTCAATCGCGAAATGCCCCTCACCCTCACTCCAGCGACTCGGCCGCCGGTAGGGGTCTACGGAGAGATCGAAGTGCCCGTCTTCTATCATCCGCTCAGGTGTAGAGTCCTGGACGTACTTCATGTCGATCATCCACGGGAACAGCAACTGCGCAACCGACGTCTCCGCCTCAGCGGCGTGGATGAAGTTGGATTCCAGACTGTTTGGCCGGTCGGTCACGTAGAAAAACTCGCGGATCGCCCGGTGCCAGTCGATCACCCGCACCACCGCCGGTAGCTGAAAGCGTTTCATGAACTCCTGGATCGCGCTTACCAGCGTCCACAGGTGACCGTGGTTGTTTACAAATACGATCTTGCGGTACCCGTCGTCCCAGAGACCGGCCATCGTGTAGATCAGCGCTTCCTGCACCACTTCCGGCGGGAAGATCATCGTCCCGGGCATACCCAGGTGGTGGTGCGGATGGTTGCCGAAGTTAAGCGGCGGCAGACAGATGTTGCACTCGTGTCCCTGTTTGGCGGTGTACCGACGGACGCCCTCCACCAACTGGGTGCACATGTAGGTGTCCAGACCGGTGTTGTTGTGCATGCCGTGGTTTTCAGTTACGCCGATCGGTACAAACACGATGTCGTTCTTGTTCCGTTTTTCAATCGCCACCGCCCGCGGGGTGGATTGGATGTAGGTGTAGCCCTTTCCCAACTCCGACTCGGAGGGAATATCGTAATCCTTGAGGATTTTCTCGATATCCGCGTCAGAGGCGTCCCACAGTTCCTTTTTCAGTCGTCCTACTTCGTTATCCTCAAAGATGATCTCCGGATAATCCGTTGTCAGCCATTTTTTCATCGCTTTCTCCTATTAATACGTGCTCTTAAAATCGACGGCACTCTTGTTCCGCACCGCTTCCGCCGCGGCAAACGCCCATTCCACCGCCTTATACCCGTCTTCCAGACCGACCTTCGGTTCGCGGTTTTCCCGGATACACGCGACAAAGTCGGCCATCTCGGCAAGGTAGGTCTCTTCCCAGTACTCAAAGAACCACTCGGTACACGCCTGGTTGACGCCGGTTTTGTCGAGGTACATCGACCGGTTTTTGAACGAGTTCTCCCCGATCTTGATCGTTCCGTCGGTACCGAATATCTCGAACGGTGCGTGGTAGCCGTAGGAGCTCGTACGGCTCGCTTCGACTTGCACCATCGTCCCATCGGTGAACTCCATCAGGATTACCGCGTTGTCGATATCGTTCACTTCCTTGAGCCCGTCAAACGCATACACGTCACCGAGGCCAAAAATCCGTTTGGCGTCCCCGCCAGTCAGCCAGCGGGCGGTGTCGTAATCGTGGGTCATCATATCCGCGACGAGGCCGCCGCTGGTGGGGCTGAACTTGACGATAAACTCTTCAAGCCCCTTCTGGTCCCGGGACGCCAGGCGAATCAGGACCGGTTTGCCGACGTACCCCGCTTCGATCTTCTGTTTGGCCGCTGCCATGTCGCGATCAAAGCGGTGGTTGTATCCAACCTGGAAGGTGAGGTCCGAGCGCACCTGCACCGATGCCTTGATCCGGTCGAGCTCTTCCATGCTCATCCCGATCGGTTTTTCCGTGTAGATCGCCCTGGTGCCGTTGTCCGCCGCCTGGCAGATCAACTCCGCATGGGTCTGTGAGTTGGTCGCGATGACCAGTCCGTCGAATTTGCCCCATTCGAGAAGCTCATCGAAGGACTGCGTGACGAGCTCGGGCTCGATCTCGTCACGCACGCGATCCAACTCCTCCTGCCGAACGCTGCAGATTGCAACCAGTTCGGCGTCGGGAACGTTGTAGTGGATGTTGCGGGCGTGCTCGTATCCGAGCCGACCCAATCCGACGATCGCTATCCTCGTCGCCATACTCAGTCCTCAAAGTGAAGCATCACCTTGAGCGCTTCCGCCTTGTTGTGCACGGCCACGTCGAACGCGTCATGGATCTTGTCAAAACCGAAATCGTGCGTTGTCAAGCCGGTGATGTCGTACTTGTCCTTGATGCGATCCATGAAACGGATCGTCCGCTGGGCGAAATTCTTCGTGCCACCGGAACCGGTGATCGTGTAGGTTTTCCAGATCGTTTTGCCGATCTCAACCGGGACTTTGCGACCGATCGAGTGACCCACCAGGTGAACCCGGGCGCTGTGGCTGCCAACGTCAAAGAGCGACGCCAGGGCGTTGTCGTTGCCGGAACACTCCACCATCACGTCGGCACCGCGGCCGCTGGTGTTGTCCATCACCTGTTGAACGAAATCTTTGGTCGGATCGAGGGTGACATCGACACCGTACTTCGCGGCGCGTGCGCGACGCGACTCCAGCGGATCCGCGACGATAACTTTGGCACCGCTGGCCATCGCAACGATCGCGGCGGACATGCCGATCGGACCGGCCCCAAGAATGAGCGCGGTGTCACTGGCATCGATGTGGTGTCCATTTCCCCAGACGCCGTAGTAGCCGATTGAGAACGGCTCGTGCCATGCGCCAAGCTCCCAGGACCAGTCATCCGGAAAGGCGTGGACGTACTCTTCCTCAACGACCATGTACTCACCCATTCCACCGGGAGAGTCGGGGCGAAAGCCGATCTCGCGAAAGTTGAGACACGCCGAGGGCATCCGACCTTCCTTGCAGTTGTAGCACTTGCCGCACCCCATCACGCAGTCGCCGATCACCTTGTTGCCGACTTTGAGTCCGCTCAGGCAGTTGTCACCAACCTCGATAATCTCACCGGCCCACTCGTGGCCCGGGGTATACGGCGCGATATCGTAGCGCCCCTCGGCGCTGTGACCTTCAAAACACTCCACGTCGGACCCGCAGATACCGCACGCTTTCACTTTAATGAGTACCTGCCCCGGTCCGGGGGATGGAACGTCGACCTCGTGAATTTTCAAATCCTTGGGCCCGTGTAAAAAAGAAACCTTCTGTGTCATGATTGCACCTCCATATTTAATCCTACTTAAATATTATCACCGAAAATTCAGCGTGTCAAAGGCGAAATTTCAATGCTACTGAATATTTTTGTGACTATATAGAAAAACAATGAGACGATGGAATCGGTTTCCGGGGCTGCCGTCGGGTTGTCCGACCGCCCACGATCGGTTAGATTTGTCGGTGAGGCAGAGAACTTGGAAGAATTA
>JAQIBO010000085.1 GCA_027859055.1 Spirochaeta sp. | reverse complement strand
GGCTGAGAACGACCCCTCCCACCGCACTGGTTGCGGAGTAGCGGCCGCCGATGAAGTCATCGATGAAGAAGGAGTCCCGGTACACGTCGCCGGTTGCCAGCGGACTGGTTTGAGACGTGACCGCAACAGTATGCCGTGAAATATCAACATGCGGGGCGCGTTTTGCGGCCTGGTCGCGGAGAAACTGCTCGTTGGTCAGCGTTTCCTGAGTCGTTCCGCTTTTACTGACGAGGACAAACAGGGTGGTTTCAAAGTCGATATCGGCGAGGACCGCTGCTGCGTCGTCGGGGTCCACGTTGGAAATGAAGCGCGCCTCCATGCGCGGGCTGATCCCTTCCGCGCGCGCCCAGTCCTTCAGCGCAATGTACAGCGCCCGCGGACCGAGGTCGGAGCCGCCGATGCCGATCTGGACTACCGTGGAAAACGGCTGGCCGGTGTAGCCGAGCACCTTTTTCTCATGGACGGCGACGGCGAAATCGCTGAACCGGCGCTGCTGTTCCCGGTAAAACGCTCCCAGGTCGGTGCCGTCTTCGTCGACAACGGCCGGACCGAGTTGCCCCCGCAACAAATGGTGCAGTACTCGCCGCTGTTCACCGGTGTTCATGATCTCCCCTGCGGCGAGGGCGGCGTATTTCGCCTGGAGTTCCTGTTCCACCGCGAGATCGCCAAGATGACCGATTATCGTACCGTCCACCGGTGTGGCCGCGTAGGAGTAGGTGAGATCTGCCGCAAGGGGAATCTGGAGCGAACGGATCCGCTGGGTATCCAGTTCGGTCACATCAAACGGTCTGGTGGCGTCCAGGGTGGGGTACGCCTGAGTGGCATCAAGGTTTTTATACGTGGGCATAGCATCCTCCGGGCCTCAGCATAGCGCCGAGAGCCGGGGTGACACAACGGTACGCCTCCGCTACTGTTGTCGCCATGAAACCGACACTTTTAGTGCTGGCTGCCGGGATGGGCAGCCGTTACGGCGGAGTCAAACAGATTGATCCGGTGGGACCTTCGGGAGAGGCGATTATCGACTATTCGATCTTTGACGCGATTCGCGCCGGCTTTGGAAAGGTGGTGTTTGTGGTGCGTCGCGAGATAGAAGATGACGTGCGGGCGTTCTTTTCCGGGAAGTTTGAAGACACCCTTGAGGCGGAGTACGTGATTCAGGACCTGACGGATGTACCGGACGGTTTTGACGTGCCGGCGAACCGGTCCAAACCGTGGGGAACCGGGCACGCCGTCCTGGCCGCGCAGGATGTGATCGACGCGCCGTTTGCCGTGATTAACGGGGATGACTTTTACGGCGCCTCCGCCCTGGCGACGATGGCGGACTACCTTGGAAAACAGCGCGCAGACGGGACCGACTACGCCATGGTTGGATACCGCCTGGATAAGACGCTTTCGCCGAACGGGACCGTCTCCCGGGGTATCGTGGAACACGACGCAGCGGGATGGCTGGTTTCGATTGTGGAACACAAAAAGCTTCGGCCCGACGGTGAAAGCCCCGACGGCGCGGCGGTCGTCAGCCTCGACGATAACGACGGGGAGATCGCGCGCTTTCCCGGTGACACGGCGACGAGCATGAACCTGTTTGGCTTCACACCGGCGGCGATGGAACAGTTCTCCGGCGAGTTTGCCCGATTCCTGGAACGTCACGGCGACGAGGAAAAGAGCGAGTTCTATATCCCCTATGCGATGAACATCCTGAAGGAAGAGGGGCGCGCCCGCATGCAGGTGCTACGCAGCGACGCGGACTGGTTTGGTGTGACCTACCAGGAGGACCGGCCGGACGTCGTCGCCCGGCTGCAGGCACTGGTGGACTCGGGAGCGTATCCGTCGCCGTTGTGGTAGGCGGAATCATTAACCCGGTTCGCGCCCGAACCGGGCGGTATGTTCCACCACCTCTGTAGATACTACCGCGCGAGCCGTTCCGGACGGAGCTGGTACCCCGCCGCCACACGGCCGTGTTCAGCCACCATCCGCTGGGCCCGCTCGCACCCGGCGTGGTACTCCGGGTTGCCCGGCATCGCCTGCAGGGCGGCGTGAAAACACTGGAGCGCCTCCTGCGGCTCGTCCGCCTGCATCCACGCGTCGGCCATGAGGCCCTGTATCCACGCCTCCTCATCTTTCTGATACGCGTTGTGGTAGCAGAAAAGCGCCTTGTGCACGTGGTCAAGTTCCTGAAACAGCTGGCCCAACCTGATCCACGCCCGGGCGCGGTCGCCACCGTCAACGGCGCGGTGTATGGCGCGCCGCAGCGCCGCCGCGCCGTGAAACGGCTGTCCGGCGGCGATGTACTCCTCCGCGCGGGGAAGCCACGCGCTGCCGGTATAACGGGTCGGATCGGCGAGAAACGCGGCTAACCCGCTGTGAGAGCTCTCATCACCAGGGAAGAGATCCAGCTGTTCACTGGCGTCGGCGTCGTAAACAGTGTAACTCGTCGCGCTCCGGTGGCCGGTCTGGACGATGTGAAACCCGGCGGGGGTATCGTCGACCGTTTCGGTCCGGTAGTAGTGAAGACCGAGCCAGACGGTCCACCGTTCGGGGTCGTCCATCGCGGGGTGGGAAAGCATGTGGCGGTCCACGGTGTCCAGGTACTGTCGGTCGGTGTAGCCGCCGCGGATCCAACTGCGGCGGGCGCCGGGGCTGCGTCCAAGGACCGGTTTGACCCACCACCAGTACGGCCCGAAATGGCGGTACTCGTTGCGCTTCACCGCGATCAGCGGCGCCAGGTCGTGAATCGTCTCTTCAATTTCGGTGTCCCGTTGTTCCGGGGAAATCTCTGTAAGCAGTCTGCTGATGTCATGGGGTAGATAGTACAATGCTGCTTCTCCTCATGTTTGTGTATCGGCGATGACCGATACAAAATCAACGGTTGGCTTTCTGAAGCGTGATGATCAGGTCAGAGAGAGACTGGCGCGGCCCCTCGGGTATCTCCGAACCGAACTCATCGAGAACACGACGCAGCCCGCGATACTCCCGGTCGGTCAGCATAACCGTGCCGGTATCAAGGACGCCGGAAAAGAGATCGACCAGGGAGGCGGCTATCTCCTGGGCGCCGTCCATATTGAACTGGTCCGCCAGTCGGAGATAGATGCGCGCTCCCAGCTCGGGAAGCGCGATATAGCGGCCGAACGTCTCGGCGCTTTCCCGCGCAAGCGCCTCAAGGTGGGCGGTCGTGTGCCGTCTCAGTTCGCCAAGAAACGAGTCCCGTGGTGTCATACGCCGTCACGATAGCACAGATGGCACGGGGGAAAAAGACTGGTATGCTGTAGTGTACTGATGGAACAACGAATCCGAACCGAGACAGACGAGGTACTTCCCCGCAGGGCCGCGGCGCTTCTTGATGAACAGCGGTTGGTTCCCGTTGTGCGGGATGGCGCCCTGGGGCTGGTCGCCCGCGACCGGGCAGAGGGTGCGGAACCCCTGACAGCGTTCAACCGGCTTATGGCGGAGCTCCTGCGCTCCGGAGCGGTCACCGGTGCGATCCGGAGTACCGACGGCGCATACCAGATGCCCTTTTCCGAGAGCGCACTCGGGTGGCTGGTTGACGCCCGGGTGTTATGGGAGTTCCTTGCCGGACGCCTTGGCGGACCTGACGACGCGCTGACGGGGCGTCGCTATCGGCCGGTGGAAGTAGAAACGGTCACCGGGGAGGCGATCGCCGCTGCCGCGCGGGCGGGGCAGTTGTGGGTGTGTCGCGCCGAGTGGAGCGTGTCGACCGGGGACGAACCGACCCGGGTCGGATGCAGCTGGCTTGTCCGTGAGTCCGTACCCGGGGCGCCGACGAATGCGGATGCCCACGGTGGCGCCTCGTCCGGTGGTGGGGCCGCCGGGAGCGGGGCCGCCGATGGCGACCAGCCGGGACGGGAACTTGCCCGGTCGCTTCACCGTCTCCGGGAGGGGCTGCGTGGCGTCGGTCTCGCAGAACCCCGGGTCGGTATCACGCGGCAGGAACGCTCCGAGGTGGATCGAAACCGCCGTCTTGTGCGTCTGGCGACGGAGAGTTGGGAGGCGTTCTGGCCGGCCGTATCGGTACAACGGATGCGGACCGCGATCGCCTTGGCGGAGCTGCCGGCGGAAGTAGCAGTTCTCGCGGCGGAGCTTCGGTACAACGGGCTCGTTTCCATGGCGTACCGTATCCCGCGAACTCCGGAAGAACAGCGTGCAGGCTACGCTCTGCGGACGCTCGGGGCGTTCCTCGAAACCGGCGGCCGCGCCCTCGAAAATCTCGTCGATTCCGTATACCGGTCGCGGGAGCGGTTTCTCGCATTTCTGACCCTGTACCGATGGATCGGGCCGGCGCGGCGCGCCCGAATAGACCGCGTCCTCGGCCCGCGCCGGCGGGAACAGATTCCCCTGCGGTCGGACACAGTCGGCGGACCGGCCCCGGAATCATCCCGGGAGATCTGGCGAACGCTTGCAACCGCAACGGATGATCTTGTCCGTGAGTACGCCGCGGCGACCCGCGGCCGAGGCATGGGGCTGGACGCGGGGAGCATGGAGATTCTGCAGCGCTATTTCATTACGCCCCGCGGTGACGCGATGCGCCGCGTGTGGGACACCAACCGGCGGGAACCGGAGATCACGAAGATGCTGGAGGAGGGAATGCTCTCCACACTGCGTCGTCTCGGCCGGACGGTTCCCCGGAGCGTGCTGGTGGAAGCGGTCGCCGGCCGGGATGAACAGTCAAAGCGGCGGGTTGCGGCGATCTTTTCGCGGAACGGCCGTCAGATCTTCCTGGAGGACGTGACCGCTCTGGAGGTGGCGATAGATCGGGGCGCGTTTACCGAGTGGGAGCGTCTGCTCGCCGCCCACCAGCGGCTGCGGGCGATCGCCCGGCGCGTGTGAGTCGGGCGGGGCCTCCAGGCCTGAAGAACGGCGCCGGTCGTGGTAGATTGAAAGGAGATGACACACCGAAATCGCGCCACATTTGCCGGCCGATGGTACAGTGACGACCAGAACGCGCTCCGGGAGGAGATCTCCGACGCGCTGAGGCAGGCTCGCACCGCGCCGTCCCCGCTTCCGCCCAGCGCGTCACCGTCCGGACGGATCACCGGAGCCGTTCTGCCCCACGCAGGTCTTTTCTACTCCGGCCGGGGCATCGCCCACGCGTTTGCCCACCCCGAACAACTCACCGGTATCGAGCGCGTCGTTATCCTGTCGCCAGGTCATTATGAGCCGCTGGAATCCGGATCTCTGTACGTCGAGTCGTTTGACCGCCACGAAACCCCGCTCGGCGATCTCGCCGGGGAACCGTTGTTTTCGGGACGGTTACGGGAGATTCTTGGTAACGCCGTGGTGAAGGCCGACAAAACGATAGAGGCGGAGCACGGCACGGAGATGTTTCTGCCGTTTCTGCGCAGCGCGCTGCCCGCCGCGCGGGTTTCGCTTGTCCTGGTACCGACACCGCGCGTCTCCGGGGCAACACCGGACGAATTTCTCACCGATACCGACCGCTTCGCCCGGGCGATACGCGACGCCCTGGCAGCGGACGACCCGGCCGGCCTCGCCAACACGCTTGTGATCATGAGCAGTGACTTCACCCACTACGGCCCGCGTTTCGGATACACCCCGTTCGGGGTGCCCGGCCGGCCGCCGGCCCGAAGCAGAGGCGATGGGAGCCGCCGCGCGCGATCGGACGGCGCCCAGACGGCCCCAACCGCGGACGAGATCGCCGCGACGGTGCGCGATGACGACGTGTCGGTTGCCCGTGCGATCGCCGCCGGCGATCGCACCGCCCTCCTTGAACGGATGCGCTCCCCGATCACCGTCAGCGGTCGGGCGGCGATCCTCCTTGGATCCGCGATCCTCGGGTCCCCCACCGGTTCGGTAACCGACTACTACACATCCCGGGATGTGACCGGCCGGTCGGAGGCAGAGTTCGTCTGTTACGCCTCGATTCTGTTTGGAGACACGGATGGAACATAAAAATGATCTGATAACACAGCCCGTGGCGGCGCGTCTGCTCACGTACGCTGAGGCGGTGCTTAAGGTGGTGATTCTCGGCGGGGGCCTTCCGGCGCCGCCGGAAGAGCCGCTTCTTCAGGAGGAGTACGGCGCGTTTTCCACCCTGCGAAAAGACGGAGAACTGCGCGGCTGTATCGGCAATTTCGCCGGCACGGGACCGTTGGACCATGTGATACCCCGGGTGGTCGAAGACTCGGCGCTTCGGGATGCCCGCTTTTCTGCGGTGACAGCGGATGAACTTCCACACATCGACCTTTCCCTGTCAATTCTCTTTCCGGCGTATCCTGTCGCCTCCGCAGAGGATATCGTTCTCGGACGGGACGGCACAATTCTCTCCCTCGGGCGCCACCGTGCGGTGTTTCTGCCGGAGGTGGCCACGGAACAGCGCTGGGACCGCACCACGATGCTTGACCGGCTCTGTCAGAAGGCGCGCCTCGCCCCCGGGGCGTGGCAAGATCCTGAGGCGGCGCTTCAAGTGTTTCAGACGGTGCATATCTCCCGCTCACCGGATGACCCGACCACGGTAATAACGGAATAGCGTATGGCACCTTCTCCACGCATAACCTGTGACTTCTGTGAGCACCGCTGCTCCCTCGCCGACGGTCAACACGGCATCTGCGGTATTCGCGTGCGCAAAGGCGACGCGATCTATACCGAAAACTACGGTGAACACGTTTCCCTGGCGGTTGACCCGATCGAAAAGAAGCCGTTGTACCATATGTTTCCCGGTGCGTCGGTGCTCTCAAGCGCCCTGTACGGCTGCAATTTCCGGTGCAGTTTCTGTCAGAACTGCTCCATATCTCAGCCGGAACTGTACCGCCACCTGCAGACGCGCTATATCGCGCCGGACGAGCTGGCCCGCAACCTCACCGATGGTGGCTATCCCGTTGCGGCGTTCACCTACAGCGAGCCCACGGTCTGGCAGGACTATATGCTCGACGCCGCCCGGGCAATCCGCGCCGTCGGCGGGCGCACCGCGATGATCACCAACGGCTTTTTCACGGAAGCGGCGCTGGAGCGGATGCATCCGCTGATCGACGCGTTCAACATCGACCTGAAAGGCGACGAAGCGTTTTACCGCTCCCTCTGCGGGGGCCACGTGGAGCCGATCCTCCGTAATATTCGAACCCTTGCCGGGGATGCCGCGGCGCTGCTCGAGGTTACCACGATGGTGATGGAAGGCGAGCATTCAGAGGATGGCATTATGGAGCTGGCGGGTCTGCTTGACGACGCGGGGGTCAAAGTGTGGCATCTCAGCGCGTTTCGCCCGGCGTACAAGATGACCGACCACGCGCCGACCCGCCCGGAGTTCCTCGACCGCCTCTACGAACGCATCACAGCCGAAACCGGAATTCCCCACGTGTACGCCTACAGCCGACGCCACGCGTCGTACCAGCAGACGTTCTGCGCCAATTGTGGTGGCCTGTGCATCGACCGGCGGAGATTTGCGCTGGCGGAAAACCGGCTTCACGACGGCACGTGTCCGGCGTGCGGAACGCCGATGTACGGTGTGTTTTCGGGGTGAATGGAGC
>JAQIBO010000060.1 GCA_027859055.1 Spirochaeta sp. | reverse complement strand
CAATTTGACGGACTTCCCGCATTACGGTTACCGGAAGAGCCTCCGTTTACCCGGATCACAACATAAGCCGTTCGAGACAATCGACCTGGAATTATTGACATCGTCCGTAGATTCCGGGCACATTGGGTCAATACATGACGCCGTCTTAGCGCAGCTGGCCAGAGCACGTGACTTGTAATCTCTGGGTCGTCGGTTCGAATCCGACAGACGGCTGTATTGACACGCAGAAAATGCGTGTGATAGTTTCGCCAGCGTTCTGCGGGGAGTTTCCGGAGCGGTCAAACGGGGCAGACTGTAAATCTGTTGGCTAAGCCTTCGTAGGTTCGAATCCTGCACTCCCCAGAATCCTTCATCGAGTTATTTTCCGATGAAGGATTTTTTTTTATCCTATGTGGTATCATACCTGCAATGGACACCGATGTTTTCTACACAGACGGATTACGGTTCTCATGCACCCAGTGCTCGCGGTGTTGTCGTCACGACAGCGGATACGTGTTTCTTTCCAAAAATGACCTGAACGCGTTGACTGCTCGACTGGATCTGTCGAGGGGTGCGTTCATAGAGCGGTATTGTGTGTGGGCTCCTGCCGGTCTGGGCCACCATTTGTCCCTGTCTGAGCAGGAAAACCATGATTGCGTGTTCTGGCGGGACGGTGGGTGCTCCGTCTACGAAGACCGTCCAACCCAGTGCCGGACATATCCGTTCTGGGAGCATATTGTCGCCGATTCCACCGGATGGGACCGGGAACGCCGGGAATGTCCCGGGATCGACATCGGCCGCCGGCATTCGTTTTTCGAAATAAGAAACGATCTCGCGGCGCGGGTTCGCAATCGGCCGGAACACAAGGAGGCGCGCTGATGCGGTTTACCGTGTGGGGTGCCCGCGGTTCGTTTCCGACGCCGCTCACGCCCCGGGCAATTCAGAGCAAAATCGCGTCGGTTGTACAGCGGATTAAACCGAGCGACCTTGTGTCCTCCGACGCCCGCGAACGCTTTCTCGGTTCGTTGCCCCCGTGGTTGTTTGGGACTACCGGCGGGAACACGGCGTGTGTCCAGCTCGAACTGGATGACTCTCGACAACTGATCTTTGACGCGGGAAGCGGTATTGTAGAACTGGGCCTTTCGCAGCTTCGGAGAGATCCCGCTCCGACGGAATACCATATCCTTTTTACTCATTTCCATTACGACCACATTCAAGGACTGCCGTTTTTCCCGCACGCGTTCAATCCGGGAGTCGCGGTGCACTTTTACAGCCCCGTGGAGGGGCTGCAAGAGATCCTGTCCCGGCAAATGCAACATCCGTGGTTTCCGATTACGATGGAAGACAAGATGTCGAAGAACCTCCATTTTCACAGAATTCCTCCGGAGGGCGTGGAAATTTACGGGCACCGCATTCGCTGGCGGGAGTTAAACCATCCGGGACGGGCGTTCGGATACCGGATCGATCAGGGTGAGCGGAGCTTTGGCTATGTGACCGACGTAGAGCTCCGGGAAAAAGATTTTCAGCGTACGGAAGACAACGCTGCATTTTTCGAAAATCTCGACGTCATGATTATCGATTCTCAGTATACCCTTGACGAGGCGATTGAGAAGTATAACTGGGGCCACTCGTCGTTCAGCCTGGCTGTTGACTTCGCTGTTGCCTGGGGGGCGAAGCGGATGTTCATGTTTCACCATGAACCGCAATACAGCGACAAGAAGCTCCAACAGAATGTTCAGTCTGCCCGGTGGTACGCGAACCGAATCGGCGGAACAGATTTGGAAATTCAACTTGCGACTGAGGGTGTGACGATCGATGTCTGACGCGGATAACGTGTGCGTTGACATCCACGAACGGGATGATCTCTACATGCTTCTGCTTTCACAGGAAGCTCACCTGGCGCCGTCGCTGGAGGATCTGAAACGGAGACTCGAACGGCTTCTCTATCGAAACCATTCGATAGAAGAGATGGAACAACTTATTCGGCGGGCAGGTAATGAACGGACGTAGGCGGCGTGTTCTGGCGCTGCGATTGACAGCAACCTGGTTCCTCGTGTTTGCCGCCGTGCTGGGGTCTCCGCTTCCCGCGGAGGAACACTCCGGTGGAGCTGCGCTGGTTCGCTCCCTGTGGCGGTCGGACTATCTGGGCGCCACGCTGTCTCCGGAACGGTCCAGTCCGTCGGACAGTTTGGGTGGGCTTTTCTTACCACATATACCGGCGGCAACACGTGAGCCGACGCTGCACGCCTCCGGGGGCGCGCGGACCGATGGTAATGGCGGCGGCGGTGCGGTCGGCGGAACCTATCCGGGACTCCGGGCAGCATGGAGTGGCGCAACCGGGGTGTACCGCGATGAGGACGGATTCCTGTGGCGCGGCGATGCCGGCGCGGCGCGTCCGGTCGGGCGCCGGACGGTTGCAGGCGCGTCCGTGACCACCCAGTACGCCGAAGGCGATGACGGCAGCGATATCGGCGTAGGGGTTAACATCGGTGGGTCAGTCCGGATCGGCGGCACCCGGGCGTTGTCAGGCGTTACGTTGCACGGAGGGGTGCGGAACATCGGTAAAACGGCGCGGCGATTTGACGATGAGGTGCCGATCTTTCCCGCTTTCACCCCGGTGGCCGGCGTTCAGTTTTCACCGTTGCGCACCGAAGCGATCTCCTTTGATGTGACAGGGACCGTTTCGTTTGATCGTTTTCGTGGCTTTTCCGTAGACGGAGCGGGAGTGTTTCAGTTTGGAAGCGGGATCGCCGCTACAATCGGTTGGTGGCACCGCTTTGGGTCCGGGAACGATGGCGTCTGGCCGGGTCTCAGTCTTGCCGTAGGGTTTCCTCTCGGCGCAACCTCCCGGGAAACACAGGTCCACATTTCCGGGCAGCCCGCTCGAGACGGAACCGGTGTGGTCGCCGGCGGTGTACGGACACAACTGCGCCGACACGACACAACACCACCGGGTCTTGAAGTGGCACCTCAGGAACCGCCGGCGGAGGGATCAAATGGAGCCGGGAGCGACACCATCCTGTTGGGCGGCACGCAGGAACGGCATCTGTTCGCCGATATATCATCTGAAGATGACGGGGGGATAGCGGCAGCCGGCGCCCGACTCCGTGGACCTGGCGGGACGGTCGTGCGGACATGGGATTTTTCTCCGCGCGGTACGGTTGTTCCCGCGGGAGACCT
>JAQIBO010000478.1 GCA_027859055.1 Spirochaeta sp. | reverse complement strand
CGACTCACCGTTCGGGTTGATTTGTCCGAACCCGCCACAGTCGACGAACCGGAGATACTCAGAGATGACGACGGCCGATCGGGAACGCTGTATTGGCCCGGAACGCAGGATCGCGATGTATTCGTATCCCTGCCGCACCTGACTGCGGGGTTCGTGCGCGCGGAAGAGACCGTTTCCTGGCTGGTACCTGATGATCTCTCCCGGATCACCGTTCTCTATTTTCTCATCGATGAGTTCGGACGGCGAAGCGAGACCCGGACGTTGCACATCGATACACAGATACCACCTGCGCCGCCGTCTTTTGTCGGTGTTCGGGATGGCGCCGTCTATACCGCGCCCCAGACGGTCCGCATTGAGGCGGACGGCCCCGTCAGATACACGATGACAACCGACGGCAGTGAACCGCCTGCGGTTCATCCGCTTTCAACGCGGTACGAAAACCCGATTGAACTTGTTGCAGCACCCGGGGAAGACCGGAGCTATCGTCTCCGCGCACAGCGTGCCGACAGCGCGGGAGAGAATCCGGCGGACGCAACGCTCACCGTGCGAATAGATCGTGCCCGGCCTGCGGCCCCGCAACTCCTTGACGTCGTTTCAGGCTCTTTTTTCTCCGAGGAAACGGAGCTTACGTTTGAACCGCCGAATGCCGGTGTGGTGTTTTATCGTCTCACCCCGGGTAGCGCCCCGCGGAACGGTCGGTACCGGCAGTACGATGGGGAAACCGACATTCGAATAGATGCCGCACCGGGAGAACTGCGCTCGTACGTACTTGAGGCGTACGCCGTAGATGGGGCGGGCAACCGAAGTCAAACCGTATCGATGTGGGAACTGTTTGTCGACCGCGAAATCGTCTATGTGGACTCCGCCCGTGAAGATCCCGGACGCGGCACGCGGGACGATCCGTTTTCGGACCTGAACGAGGCGCTACGCGTCGTTCGCGATAGCGGTCGACGCACCGTCTTTTTGACAGCCGGGACGCACCGCGCGGCGCCGGCGCTGCTCCGCGACGCGGTCTCTGCGGCGGGAAACATCACGATCAGCGGTGGCTACATCGGCGAGACCTGGGAAATCAACGGGGACGAAACGATCCTGGAGGTTGATCCGGTCGAGCCGATCTCGATCGTGGGAGACATTCGCCTGCAGCAACTCCTGTTCGGTGCTTCCATAGAAGAAATCTCCGTTCACGCCGGTAATCTGACGATCGAAAACATCGGCACGAGCGGTCCCAGCCAGTTAAGACCGCGGATATCGGTGCACGACGGAACGGTCAATCTCCACTCGGTGCACTTGCCCGAGATCGTACTGGAACGAGCGAGCAGTGAGAGCGGCTCACCCGCGGAGTTGACGGCGGGCGTATTTGGTCGAATTGAGGTGGCCGGCGGTGATCTCCGGATTACCGAATCAACAGTCGGCGGATTGCACCTCCGCGAGTCGGCTACCGTTCTGGTGAGTGACAGTGCGATTACCTTCGGTACGGAAGACACGTTCGGCGGACGGGACGGAGCAGGCACGTCCGTCGTCCCGGTCCCGCTGGTTACGATATCCGAAAGCGCCTTGCAACTGCGGCGCAGCACCGTCAGCGCACTGGCGCGCCTCGATCCGGTGGTTCTCCTGCGCGCTACCGACGCGTCTCTGGATATCGCCGACTCGTATCTGGTCGCCGCCGGGAACGACTTGCTCTATGGGATCACCGCTCGCCGCAGCACGGTGACTGTTCAGAACTCCTATCTCGGGCTGTTCGGCGGAACGGAACAAAGCGGCATCGTATCGGGAGCAGGTAGTCTGTATGTCAGTGACAGTTTGGTGGTGAATCACGAAAGCCGCGAGGTGCCTGCACGGGCGTTTCACGTCACGGCGGTTGGAAGTCCCACACCCCGGATCCAGCGGGTCTTGCTGCTCCGGGATCGTGCCGGGGATGAGAGCGCCACAAGAGCTCGTTCAACATCGGCGATCACCCGCCAGGCGCGCGCGGGGGATGATTCGACGGCCGCTGCGATCCGCCTGGTGAACGATGCCCTCGTGGATTCCCGGGACGTGATCATGTTTGGATGGGACGCGTTTATCGATCGGGGACGCTCGGCGGGGAACTGGGAGCCGGATGAAGCGGAGAGACGAAATTCCGTGCGCAGTCTGGCCGATCGGTCCCTTATTGACCCGCTATTCCTGATGCCGTCCGATGAGGCGATCTCCGACTCCGAAGCGCGCGCCGACATCGTTCAGCGGGTGGCCGAGACGCTGTCCCGGTTGTTTGCAACAGGTGATTAGGAAGATCATCGGCTTGTGCGTCACTCCCATTGCCAGGTCGGATCGGAGGTAGCGGGATAGACGGTGGACCAGAGGCCGAGCCCCCCGGTGAGCGCGAACACTACGCCGTTGCCGTAATAGCGGAACTGGTTAATTGAGGCGACCGCCAGGTCGCTGGCCTCGTAGTTGTTACCCAGCTCGTTGGTGAAGGCGATGGAGTAATCGTTGACGCCGTTTCTTGTCAGCGTTCCTTCAAAATAGCCACGGCCCCCTTCGTTCCGGACCGCATCGCTGGTGGTGGAGACCAGAAACCCGCCACTGTTGTTGTTGAGTTCTGCCACCCAGACGATATCGGAGGCGGGGCGGCCGACGCCGCCGCCCCTAGTCCAAGTCCCGGTTGTGGGCGTCGAAGAACTGGTCACATAAATGCTTCCATCTTTGTCAGTAACCGCAAGAATCCCACCATCATACGGCGCGACGCCGATGCCGACCGGCTGAGGGCTGGAATCCGTTGTGGTGAACTCGGTTACCGTTTCGCCACCATCAACTGCGATGTTGTCGACTTCAACAAGTAATCCGCTTTTTCCGATGATGTAGACCTCAGAGGCGCCACTATTGTCCGGGTTACGCCGTACACCATCCCGAATCCCGTCCCGGAACCCGCTTGTGATGCGGTTGGTGGGGGTGCTGGAGACAGCAGTATTCCATACCAGTAGTTGCCCGCTGTCCGTACTCGCCAGCAGCAGGTTTTCCACGCCGATCATACCGTCAATAAAGCCGTCTGCAGCGCTCGGCACATACGCGGCTTCCCAGGAGAGTGAATCGGTCAGGCGGTACAGTATATTGGCCTGGGAACTGGAACCCTGATACACCGCGTAGACTTCGTCAGCGATACCGCGTTGATCCCCGGCGCCCGGATTGGCACTATCATCCCTGCCGGCAACAAACTGAGCCAGACGGGATCCCGGTGCACGGATTTCATCCCAGTCGTTTCCCGCAGCGGGACGGGCAAATATCTTGGTACCCGCAAGGCTTACGTAATACTCGGTTCCGTTCACCTCTGTCAGCACAAGACCGGTTACGCTGGCATTTTCCACCAGATTGTTCTTCTTGATTTCCTCTTCAATCGCGATCGTCGCAAAGATGCCGCGTTCGCCCTCGGTGCAGCCGGCAAAGAGGAGCGCCAGGACACCGATCGTAATTCCCACGAAGACACGGCCTCGTGGAGCGGGTGTAAAACGTCTCATGATTCTGGCTCCTAGAATCGGTACATTACCGAAAGTGTCGAGGACAAGAAGTTTCCGAACCGGGTGTCCTCCGCCGGCGGCGTCGGGCCCGTATAGATCTGGGGAACCCACCACCACCGCAGGTCAAGGCCAAACGCCCACTCGGTGTTGTAGTTCCAGTAGACCCCTGCTCCGGGTATCAAAATCGGATCGGTCTTGAAGTTCTCTTCAAACCGGCTGAAGTTGACGCCGGCGGCAAGACTCAGGGGAAACTCAAACGGATAGGCGCGCAGAAAAGAGGACAGTCTGGCTGCCAACGGGATCATAAACAACGTATTCTGGTTGGGGGTGAACGCAAACATCCCCCCGAACTCCCCGCCGATTGCGAGGTTGTTGTTCAGAAACGCGCTCCACTGCAAATGCCCCGTACCACCCACGGTCAGATTGGCGTCCTCCATCCCGTCGGGTCCACCGGTAAAAAAGAGCGGAAAGATCGTACCGAGGTTGAGAGACAGCATCTGATCCCCGAGGGTGTAGGTCGGTTGGAAGCGCTCTTCCGGCGGGTCATCCGCCTCATCCTGCGCCGCGAGCGGCGCTAATCCACAAAATATGAGCATGCCGATGAGGACGCGGCGTGTGATTTTTTTTCGGGTATATCGCAATGACCAGTATCTCCTTGCGCGGGCAATACTATCACGCCGCCCCATGCCTGACAACACAGGCGACCTCGTGTACAATACAGTTATATGCCAGCAACAATCATCGACGGAAAACAGATCGCAGCGGATGTTCAGGAAGAGCTCCGGGGGCGGATTACGGCGCTCTCCGATGCCGGTGTCATCCCGGGCCTTGCGGTGGTCCTGGTGGGAGAGAACCCCGCCAGCGTGTCGTATGTCACCGCAAAGGAGCGGGACTGTGAAAAGGTTGGAATTCGCAGCTTTGATCACCGGATCCCGGTTGAAACGAGCGAAACCGACCTCCTGGATCTGGTTGACCGCCTGAACGCGGACGACGCCGTTCACGGGATACTTGTCCAGTTGCCGCTTCCGGAGCACATCGACAGCGACCGGGTGCTGCAACGGATCGACCCGACAAAGGATGTCGACGGATTTCATCCACTCTCCCTTGGACGGATGCTGACCGGGCTTCCAACGTTACTTCCGTGTACACCCCACGGTGTGGTGCAGATGCTTCTCCGAAGCGGTCATGATCCGGCGGGTAAACACGTTGTCGTTCTCGGGCGAAGCAATATCGTAGGCAAACCGTTGGCCAACCTGCTGGCGCTGAAAAAGACCGGTGGCAACGCTACGGTGACCGTGTGCCATTCCCGGACACCCAACATCGCGGAGTTCACGCGCCAGGCGGATATTCTCGTTGCTGCAATCGGTTCGGCGGGATTCGTGACCGGCGATATGGTTGCCGACGGTGCCGTAGTTATCGATGTCGGCGTCAACCGTGTCGAGGATCCCTCTAAAAAGAGAGGGTATCGTCTGGTCGGGGACGTCGATTTTGACAGTGTCGCCCCACGGGCAGCGGCGATCACCCCGGTACCTGGCGGCGTCGGTCCGATGACCCGGACGATGCTGCTGTTCAACACGGTAACCGCCGCTGAACAACGTACGCAGAATTGAGAGGAGCTCCGTGGATTTAAACAGAGTTACTCGAGTAGACGATCACGTGTCCTGCCGCAACGCCCTTATCAGTGTAGCGGACAAACGCGGACTGGCCGATTTTGTGGCGGAACTGTGGCGGGTGATACCGGACCTCACAATCTTTTCAAGCGGTGGAACGTTCCGGGAGATCTCTGCGGTTGCGGAGCGGGACTCGCGAGCTGCGCAGATCCGGGAAGTATCCGAATACACGGGACAACCGGAGATGCAGGGCGGGCTTGTGAAGACACTGGACTTTAACATCTATCTTGGCCTCCTCTCAGAGACGTACAACCCGGCGCACCAGGACGATTTGTCCCGTCAGGACGCCCGGACGTTTGACCTGACCGTGTGCAACTTTTATCCGTTTGAGGAAGCCGCAGCGACCGCGGGTGCCCGCGTCGAGGATCTGCGCACCAGTATCGACATCGGCGGTCCGGCAATGCTGCGCGCGTCGGCGAAAAACTTTCTGCGCGTCGCCGCAGTCTGCGCCTCCAATGACTACAGCGCCGTTCTGGAGGAGCTGCGTACCCATGACGGCGCCACGACGCTGGCGTTCCGGTCACAACTTGCTGCAAAAGCGTTTCAGTACACCGCTCATTACGAAAATGCGATCGCCGGCGCGCTGGGAAGCTATATTCGTCACACCTCCTGGAACGATGTGTATGAAATCGATCCTGATGCCGCTGACTCCCGCGAGGTTCCGGGATGAGCTCGATATACCGCACCGTTCTTCCCGACTCCTTTCCCAACGATCTGCGTATCACCTTCGGCTCAGGAACGGATGAACAGACGATCGTGTATGAAAAAGTCACCTGGGTCGTCAACGACGAGGAAAAGGGACTCCGATACGGGGAAAACCCGGACCAGGAAGCTGCCCTGTACCGCCCGGTGAACGGGAACCTCGTCCTCGGTGAAGTGCGCCACGTTTCTCCCGAACATCCGCTGGTCTCCGAGGCGGACCTGCTCCAAAGCGGAAAGCATCCGGGAAAGATCAACCTCACCGACGCCGATGCGGCCCTCAATATTCTCCGTTACTTCACCGAGACACCGGCGTGCGTCATTGTGAAGCATAACAATCCCAGCGGCGTCGCTCTGGGCTCGTCGCTATCCGAGGCGTACCATCGGGCACTCATGGCGGACCGCATCGCCGCGTTCGGTGGCGCGATCGGGCTCAATCGGGAAGTTGATCGCGAAACCGCTGAACGGATCGTTGCGTATTATGCGGAACTGGTCGTCGCACCTGAGTACAGTGCAGGGGCATTGGAAGTCTTTCGCGGTAAAAAAAACCTGCGCCTTCTGCGAATCGCAAACATGGCGCATCTGAACACGTACGTCGGGAGCCGGTATATAGACTTCAAAAGCCTTGTCGATGGTGGAATTATCGCCCAATGGTCGTACCAGCCCCGTGATCTGCCCGATGATATTCTCGTCCCTGCCGCCTCGGAACGCGATGGGGTGGAAACCCGCGTCATCCGAAAACCGACCGTCGCGGAGCAAATAGATATGCGGTTCGGATGGTTCGTGGAAAGCGGCGTTACCAGCAACTCGGTCATTTACGTCAAGGACCAGTGTACCGTTGCTATCGGAACGGGAGAACAGGACCGGGTGGGGGTAGCGCGCATCGCCCGGGACAAAGCGTACTGGAAACTTGCGGACCGTCTGGCGTTTGAGGAAACCGGAACGGGTATCGAAGAATTGACCGATCCGGCTGACCGGGCCCGATTCGAGGCGCGTTCAGCGGAACTGCACGGCGGCCTCTCCGGTTCAACGATGATTTCCGATGCATTTTTCCCGTTCCCCGACGGTGCCGAAGTTGGCCTGTCCGAGGGGGTCACCGCCATACTGCAGCCCGGCGGTGCGATTCGCGATGCCGCGGTCATCGAATCTGTCAATCGATACGGTGCGACGATGTGTTTCACCGGTCAGAGAAGCTTTCGCCACTGAGGAGGAACCATGCCCTGGAAACTGATCTTCTATTTAATTATCGTCGGACTGATACTCGTTTTTGTCGGACTGAATCTCGGAAACACAACCGACATTTCTCTCGGCTTCATAACGTATGAAGGTGTCCCGGTGTTTATGGGACTTTTCGTCGCCTTTTTTCTCGGTGTCGCTGTCTCCATTCCCGTTGCGGTCCAGTCCTCATCTCGGAAGACGCGCAAACGGTCACAGCGAAAGCAGGAACGGGCGGAGCGAAAACAACTCCGGAAGGAGAATCGCGGTTCACGCGGCGGCATATCCCGGTTACTGCCGGGGACGTCGTCGAAATCGCACGACACAGAAGGCGGTCCGATCGAATGAACGGGGCGCGTCTCCTGATCGTCGGAACGCTTCTGCTGATTGCAGGCGGACTGTCCGCACAGGACGGCTACTCCGATTCATTTTCCCGCACACTGCTGCGGTTGGAGGAACAACGGGCCTCCCCGCAGTTTGCCGATTTCCTGGATCGCGCCGTTGTTGCGGCACCGGACCTCGATGCGCTGGATCAGCTTGTCGCGGATCATTTGCCGCACCTTTCACGGACACCGCGGCGGGCCGAGGTGCTTGTCCGGATTGGACGCGTATACGAACTTGCGCATCGCATAGACCGTGCGCGCCTCTTCTATTCCGAGGCAGCCCGCATCCTTCCCGAGAACGATCGCATTGGGATACGCTTCGCCGCCGTCTCCGTTGAACTGGGCAATACCCAGGAGGCGATCATCGCGTTGTCGCGAATCGTGAACAATCCCGACTCGGCGGCTACGCAACGATCCGCCGCGGTGCTTCGTGCCCGCGCATTCTATCTCAACGGCGAGGTTGAACGGGCGATTCTGCACGCGCAGTCCCTGGCGGGCATGGACCTGCCGCCGGAAACGGCAACCCACCCCGACGTTTCGTCACTGTTTTTACTCGGTGACCTGCTGAAAGAGGCGGGCCGGGAGACGCTGTACCAGGAACTTCAGGAACGAATCCGGCTTCACTATCCCGACGCGCCGGAAACCGCGTTAATCTCCGATGAACGGACCGATACCGTACGCCTCTATCCGACGCCGTCCCGGCTCGCCTTTACCGGTTCGTTGCGTACGGTGACGGAACTACAACCCGATTCCACCGATGACGCCGCACGCCTGGACGCCGCAGAAGAACGTCCGGACGTGGAAGAGATTGAATCCGGCGCGGGAGAAGAGACTCGTACGGTCGTTGCGGGGGTGCAAACCGGAAGTTTCCGGGATGCCGAAAACGCTCAGTATATGGCCCGCGACATTGAAGCGTACGGTTTTTCGACGGAGATTCGCGAGGTCGCTATTGGCGGTGAAAACTACTTCCGTGTCATCGTTCCCGTTTCCGGTGATTCGCCCGAAGACGCTCAGGCGCTCGTCGTGGAACTCAAGGAACGTGGCGTCGAAGGTTTTCTGATCTTCGAATATTAGGGTAATCGCATGCGCCCCCCGCTGAAGCGGGGGCGCACTTTTACGGCGCGTCCGCTTCCAGAACCTGTTCGAGAACCAACGTCTCACCGCTACGCTGCTCAACGCCGTCGACGGTAACGCGGACCGGCTCCAGACGCAATTGCCTGATCTGGCCGCCTTCAGACCGTTGCTCGGAATACTCAACGCGGTAATGCACGCTGAAACTGTTGTCCTCACGCAGCTCGACACCTTCCGGAACGGTGTTGTACTCCACAACCTTTATCTCCAGAATCGGCTCTCCCAGATCGACAAGATTGTATCCTCCGCTCCAGTCGCGCTCCGTTGTGCGTAATCTGAAAAACGGTCGAT
>JAQIBO010000370.1 GCA_027859055.1 Spirochaeta sp. | reverse complement strand
GCACCGCCCGCACCGACCGCACCCGACCGATACCGATATAGACTGAGCCACTGCGCCGTTCCCAGTTCCACCCCGGGATTCACCCGGTAGCGGTTCCGGTTTTCCACGATGTGCACGTCCTGCACGCCAAAGGCGTCACAGGAGCGGAGCACCGCGCTGGCGTTATGGGGCTGGTAAATGTCCTCCACCGCGACGGAGATATGGCGGCTGCGCTGGTCGAGCACCGCCTGCATCCGCTCCCAGCGGCGGTCACTCACGAAGCGACGTAATACGCTCTCCTCGGCGATGAGCCGGTTATCGTCGCTCGCGATCTGGTAGGGGTCTTTCATATACGTGGTCCGACGTTTCTACTTCAAGTGCAGATCTTCGATACCGTAAAAACTGCGGGCGATATACCACAGTTTCTTTTCCAGAACGGAGTAGGAAAAGTACTGCAGCGCCAGTTCGTAGTTCCGGTCCACCATCTCCCGCGCCAGATCGGGGTTGTCCAGGACCTCCTTGGTGCGGCGGACCGTGTCTTTGGCGACAAAGTCGTCCATCTCGATCACCTGAAAGCCGAGGGGCTTAATGTCGTGGGAGTAGATAGAGTAGTTGTTCACCATGATCGGCTTGCGAAAGTAGACGGTCTCCAGAAACGCGTTACCGAAGCCCTCAAAAATCGACGGGTAGGTGATCAGATCCGCGTGGGGGTAGACATCCTGCAGGTTGTATATCTTGCGTCCGTCTGCGGTGGTACCCCGGGAGTCGGCGATAATATCGTCCACAAAGATCGCCCGGATACCGAGCATGTCCGCGTACTCGTGCACCCGCGTCTGGTACTCGTAGCCCTCGTCACCGGAGGCGTGGGAAATCACCAGCGCCGCTTTGCGTTCCAGCCGTGCAACCAGCTCAATCGCATGTTCAATTCCCTTGCGCTGAACAACGCGTGTGGGTTGCAGGATAAAGAGCTCGTCCTCGGCAACGCCCAGCACCTCCCGGACGTCGCGGTTGTAGTCGTCGATTCCGGGCGCGGGAGTTTCAAAATCCATCACGTTTGGTATCAGGGTGGAGCTGATGCCGGTGCGCAGAGCAAGCTGGTTTTGTCCGGAGGTGTTGATGACAACGTGATGGATATGCCCGAGATGCGGCGGGTAACAGCTGTTGAGGTAGTCCCAGACACAGTTCACCAGAAATCGCTTGCGTTCCCAGAAAAAGTCGTGGTGGTGGGCGATCGTGTTAATACCCGTTTCGGCGATAAACTCGGTCAGCGCCATTCCCAGCGGAACGTTGAGCGGAATGGTGACCGCATTTTCCGGTACCAGGATGTCGATCGAAAACTTCTCGACAAACTCGTACAGCGACGCCTTGATCTTCTCCCGGTGCTCATGAAGCGTTCGGGTCAGTTCCGGCGGACGAGCTCCCCGGGAAAAGCACTGCTCGTAGGTGCTGCGTACTTCCGGTTCCTGAAAGTGGAGGTACGGCGCAAACATACTGTGCTCCGGCGGGGTATCCAGTTCGCCGCCCATGTAGAAACAGGTGCAGTTATTGCGCTCAAAGATATCCGCCCACTTTTTGGTTTCCAGAGAGACGCCGTCGGTTCCGGCGAACCGAAACGACACAAACCCGATGTTTTTGTTCATGCACAGAGTGTAGGCCGACTCGCCGCGCCCTGCAACTCTTTGCTGCCGCGCCGGCCGCCCTTCACACCAGCCCGTTCAACGCCGCCATCGCCGCTCCCGCCGGCGCCTGGATAAACAGATCGGTAATCGTTGAGGTGTAGCCGCTGCGCTCCGGGTTGATCTCGATAATCGTTGCCCGGTTCTGCGCCGCCATCGGCGGCAACGCCGCGGCGGGGTAGACCTCACCGGTGGTACCGATAATCAGCATCACATCGGCGGTCCGCGCCGCGTGTTCCGCCCGTCCCGCGGCCTCCCGGGGTATCCCCTCGCCAAAAAACACGAAGTCCGGCTTCAGCAGTGCCCCCTCATCGGAGAGCGGTGGCAGCGAATGCAGACGATCCTCCGTTGCGGGATAGCGCGTTCCCGTCTGGGTGCACACCAGCATTCGGCTGTTTCCGTGGTACTCGATCGGTTCCCGGTTGCCCGCCTTGTAGTGCAAATCGTCGATATTCTGCGTGATCAGCGCCTTGAGCAGGCCAACCTCCTCCCAGTACGCCAACGTCTTATGGGCGATATTCGGTTCGGCGTGGCCGAAGTTGTCGTAAAAGATCTCTTTGATAACCTCCCACGACGCCTCGGGGTTGCGGAGAAAGTATCCCAGCTCCAGAATTTGCGGGTCATAGCGGTGCCAGAGCCCGTTTTCTCCGCGAAACGAGGGGATTCCGCTTTCCACGGATATACCGGCCCCGGTAAACGCGACGAGATAGTCGGCGGCGGAGATAATATCCGCCGCATGTTGCAGAAGCTGTTGATCGATGGTGTGTGCGATACGCTACTTTACCAGACGGGAGATCTCTTTGAAATGGGGTGTCCCGCTGACCCGGGTCAGTTCAAACAACACCGACTCAACCGTCGTCAGCCGTCCACCCTCCCGCTCTATCCGGCGAAACGCGATATCCCGGTCCCGGGGCGCCCGGCTGGAGGTGGCGTCGGTGACAACCACCGGCTGGTACTCCCGCTCAAGCAGATCAAGGGTGGTCTGGAGCACGCACACATGGCTTTCAATTCCGGCTATCAGTACCGTCCGGCCCCCGTCGGCCACGCCCCGATCGCCCGCACCCGACTCCAACGCCTCGGTAAACGCGCTCTCATCGCAGCAGCTGAACGCGGCCTTGATGATCGGTTCCGGCGGGGCGGAGAACGCTTCCTTGACCGCATCCACGGTAGCGCCCAACCCCTTCGGATACTGCTCAGTCAGGAGCATCGGCACCCCGAGAATTTCCAGCCCGCGAATTAACGTCGTGATCCGTTTCAGTGTCGCCTCGCTCTCGTGCATCGCCGGGAGGAGGCGCTCCTGTACGTCAACAATTGTTCCAATTGTACTGTCTAAAGTGATGCGCATACTGTTAGTATGGCGCAATGTTCGGGATTGTTGAACTGCCGGAAATACTCACCACATCGATAAAATTTGGCACCGTAACCTTGCCGTTTTCCCTCTTGCAGCTCCTTGTGGAGTTTGCCCTGCCGCTCCTCGGCATCTTGGTCCTGCTGTTCATCGTGTACCGGATCGTACGCAGAATTATCCTTCGCGTTCAGTTGGAGGACTTCGACAACCGGCGCGCGTTGCGGTGGTGGCGGCGCGTGCTTCGACTTGTCCTGATCTTCTCCGTGTTCGTTTTCGCCGGACGGCTTCTTGGCGCGGAGCTGCTCCGCTGGACCGGTCGGATCGTTCAAATACTCAACCAGCCGCTCTTTACCTCCGGCAATACAGAGATTTCCCTTATCACCCTGCTGTTTGTGCTGCCGGTCTTTTATCTCGCGGCGTGGCTTTCCCGCGTCAGCCGCCAGATGGTGGAACACGGATTGCTCACGCGGTTGCAACTGGACCGGGCGCGGCAGTTCTCCGTCCTCAACGCGGTCCGCTTCGTGGTTATGGGCCTCACAATCGTCATCGGCCTCAGCATTATCGGTATCAACCTGTCATCCCTGGCGGTGCTGTTCGGCGTTCTGGGAATCGGTCTTGGATTCGGCTTGCAGGACGTGGTCGGCAACGCGTTTGCCGGGGTGATCATTATCTTTTCCCGCCCGGTCAAAGAGGGTGACCGGGTGCTGATCGACTCAATCGAGGGGACGGTGCAGCAGATCAAGCTGATTCACACGGTGGTCAACACGATCACCAACGAAACGATAATTATCCCCAATTCGCGGATCACCGGCAGCACGATGCACAACTACTCCTATGACGACGTGCGCATTATCGTCTGTAATACGGTGCAGGTGAGTTACAACAGCGATCTTGACCAGGTGGGGACGGTGCTTATCGAGGCGGCCCGGCGCAATCCCTGGGCGGTCCCGGGAAAAGAACCGACATACCGGGTGTGGTCTTTTGACGACTCGGGTATTACCGTGCGCATCTGTACATGGATTCGCGACGCGGAAGACCGCATCCCCGCGTACAGCTGGACCAACCTGGAAATCTGGCGGGCGTTTCGGGAGCACCATGTGGAGATTCCGTTTCCGCAGATGGATTTGCACGTGAAAGGAAATGTCGCCGGACCGGCGCTGCCGGAGCGCCCCGAAGAGTGACTGCCCCGAAGACTGCCCGGTCCGGAGCCTACGCGGTGATCTCGCCGCTCTCAAGCAGCTTTTTGAGGAGCTCCTGATTCTGATCGATAACGCTTTGCAGCGTAATCGCGTCGAAATAGGCGATAATATGGTCCGACGCCTCTTTCCAGACCGAGTACACCAGGCAGTTTTCCAGTCGCGAGCAGTTTGCCCCGCCGGAGGTGTCACCGCACACCGTGCACGGCGTCAGGTCCAGCCCCTCATCCACCGCAAGGAAAATGTCCTTTACCGTGATCTCGTCCGGGGTCTTCTCCAACACAAAACCACCACCCGGGCCACGGACCGACCCGATAATTCCGTGCTTTTTGAGCTTAAAAAAGATCTGCTCAAGAAATTCCGGGGAAATATCCTCATCCGCCGCGATCTTCTTGATCGGCCGGGGCTTCCCCTGGTAGGCGACCGCAAGATTTGTCATAGCCCGCAGCGCATATCTACCTTTAGTGGTGATTCTCATAGGGTGAGTATAGAATGATACAGGAAAATGCTCAAGATTGGATAAGGCGCTTATGAACACGATAATCGAACTCCGTTCCGCGGAGATTTTCCGCGTTCCGACACCCGCCACAACCCTCCGGCAGGCGGCGGCGGAAGAACCATCCAACGGCGTGTACCTCGTCGCCCGCACCTACCGTACCGGCTCCGTCCTGCGCCTGGACGACCACTTTGACCGGATGGAGCGCTCCGCGGCGCGCCTCGGCGTGCCTGATCTTTCCGTTCCCCGCCGCCGGATCCGCGAGATCCTCGCCGGGGAGCGGCCGGCGGACGGGGATATCCGCTTCCGCGTCACCGCCGTTCTGGACACGCCGGTGTGGTACCGTATCACCACGGAACCGGCGGCGGAACCGCCGCCGGAGCTCCGCCGCGACGGGGTGGACTGCGATCTGGCCGTCGGCGCGGCGCGGGAGAACCCCACGGTGAAAAGTACCGCCTGGATGCATACCCGCACCGGCCTCGGTTCCGCGACTGTGTATGAACACCTTTTGACCGACGACGCCGGTGCAATTCTTGAGGGAGCCACTTCCAACTTCTACGCGGTGGTTGCCGGCACCCTGCGCACTGCCGGCGAGGGCGTGCTTGAGGGCATTTCGCGCAAGATCGTCCTGGAGGTGGCAGCGGAGGTCCTCCCGGTGGTCACCACGCCGATAACCCGGACCGATCTCGCTGAGGGAACCGTTTCCGAGGCGTGCATCAGCTCCGCCACTCGGGGAATCGTACCGGTCCGCCGGATCGGTGAGTTTGTGATCGGTCCGCCCGGTCCGGTCACCCGGGAGCTCATCGCCGGGTGGGAGCGCTGGATGGACGCCCACCTGGAGCCAATATCGTTGCCGTGACGATACGCGGGACGGTTATGCGCGGCAACACCCGACAGATTCGCACACGGCCAACAGCTCCGCGGTGATCATTGCCGTTGCTCCCCAGATCACATCACCCTTGTAAAGGTACGTCGGGACGGTCATCACCGTTCCCCGGACATCGAGTTCCCGTACCGCACGGGTTTCCGCAAGATCGCACGGGGGTACCGGGATGATTCGCGCCACCTCCGACGCCTGCGCTGCCAGTCGGTTCCAGGGGAAGGGTTTGCCCGGTGCGACGGTTGCCACCACCGGCGTAATTAAAAACGAGCTGACGTCGATGTACAGCGGCGTCAACAGACCCACCACATCGATCAACGCCGGCTCCAGAGCGATCTCCTCATGGGCCTCGCGAATTGCGGTGGCGGTGATATCCCCGTCGCCCGGCTCAACCGCGCCGCCGGGAAACGCGATCTGCCCCGAGTGGGGGCCGTCATCGATCGTCCGCTGGATAAACGGCACGGTCCATCCCGCACCGTCCGCGGTGTCCGGCACCAGCACGATCAAAACCGCCCCGGTACGAACCGTCCCCGGCAGGCGCGGCGCGTTCTCAGCCGGAGTATACGGTCGTCCGGTGGGCATCATCGTGTGGTGCGCCGGTTCCCCGGGAAGATTGTCACGCAGTGCGCGTCGCAGCGCAGGCAGACCCTCGGCGTTCATAGTGTTGATCCTACCCGGAAACGCAGGAATAGACAAATTCGACGCCACATATTGCGCTCCCGGCGGCGCTGGCTGATAATGGGAGCAGACGATGGATAACGGAAAGTTTTTTGAAGCGCTGATCGAGAACATCTCTGACGTGCTGGCCATTCTTGATCCCGATGGTACTACCCGGTTCAAGAGCGCCAACGTTCGCCACGTCTTCGGCTGGGATCCTGAGGAACTCATCGGCCGTTCCGGGCTTGAGTTGATCCATCCCGATGACCGTGATGCCGTTTTTGAACAGTTTGCCGTCCTGGTTGCCGCCACCGGCGGACGTGCCGAGACCGAATGTCGGTATCAGCACCGTGACGGCTCGTACCGCTGGGTCAGTATGTCCGCGATTAACCGGACCGATGACCCGGTTATTAACGGTGTTCTTGTTCGGTATTACGACGTATCCGAACGCAAGCGGCTGGAACTGGAAAGTGAACGCCGTCGCCTGTACCTCGAGGAGATCGTCGCCTCCGCGCCGGACGCGATTATTACCCTTGACCCGGAACACCGCGTTGTCGAGTGGAATCCCGGGGCGGCTGAACTGTTTGGCTATTCCGCCGCGGAGGCGGAGGGGCGCAATCTCGATGACCTGGTAGCCGGCGCTGATCCGGGAGAGCGGCGCCGGGCCGCCGAGTACAGCGCCCGGGTGATGCGCCATGAGACGGTCCCCCACACCGAGTCCACCCGCTTTCGCAAGGACGGGACGCCGGTGGCGGTTATCCTCGCGGATGCTCCAATTCTGATGGAAGGACAACCGATCGGTATCGTGGCCACCTACAAGGACATTACCGAGCAAAAAGAGGCGGAACGGCGCGTGCGGGCACTTCTGGAGGAAAAAGACGTTATTCTGCAGGAGATTCGGCACCGGATTCGAAACGATCTTGCCCTGGTAGCGTCACTTCTGTCGGTGCAGGCCGGGCAAAGTGAGTCACCCGAGGTAGTCACCGCGCTCAACGAGGCGCAAAACCGGATTCAGGTCATTCACACCGTCTACGACCGCCTCGAGATGACGCAGACCGGTGATACCGTTGACCTCGATGCGCTGCTCAGCGGGGTGGTCACGGACCTGCAGCGCTCGACGCTTCCCGGAGACGTGACGGTCACGTACAACGGCACCGGCACGGCGTACCCTACGGTCACGCGCCGTGCCGTGGCGATCGGTATCATGGTAAACGAGCTGATCACCAACGCCGTAAAATACGCATTTCCCGGGACCGCGGTGCCCGCGAACAGCGAGCCGCCGGCCACCAGGCCACGCATAACCGTCTCGTTCGGCGCGGCTCCGGATCGCCTCACCATCGGGGTGTGTGACAACGGAATCGGCGTGCCCGCCGAGGTGGCAGCCGGAATACGTCGCGGATACGGTCTTACGGTAATCGACGCGCTGCTCACTCAGCACCAGGGGTACATGGAGATCCGGCGCAACGACGGCACCGACGTGAAGCTTGTCATGCCGGTATTTACAGAGGAACGGTAATGGAAAACGCGGTGAGCTCATTCTCCCGGTGGTGACTGATAGTACCGTTGAGCTCATCCACCAGCGTGGTCAGCAGCTGCAGGCCCAGTCCCAGCGTGGCAGGATCGGCAAAATCGATCGATTCAGGCATTGCCGTGCCGTTGTGGCTCAGTACCAGCGTGTACTTCCCGTCGTCGCGCACACCGTGTATTGCGACAGTCGGGTGCCGCACCGCCGGAAATGCGTGCTTTACCGCGTTGGTGACCAACTCGTTGATGATCAGGCCAAGAGACACGGCGGTGCGCGCGGATACAACCGCGGGAGCTATCTCCGTTTCGATCTCCGGCGGAGCGGGCGTCGGCGCCGCCGCCAGGACTGCCCGCAGAAGATCCGGCAGATACGCCGGCAAATCCACCTGCAGCGTGTCTGCGCCGGTGCCCAATTTCTCGTGAACGGTGCGGATCGTCTCCACTTTCACGCGCAGATCGTCCAGCTGTCGCGGGTCTGTGAGCTGATCCGCCTTGAGGCCGATTAACGCCTCCACCATCATCAGGTTGTTTTTCACGCGGTGGTTCAACTCCGCCAGAAGGTGCGTCTTTTCCTCCAGTGCCCGGGTGAGCTGATCCCGCGCGCGTTGCCGTTCGGATATGTCCAGGGCGGTAAACGTGTACTCAGTGTGGTCGTTCCCCGGATACAGCGGTGCCGAGGAGACGTGAACATCAATTACCGTTCCGTCCTTCCGGCGCCAGCGCGTCTCCACCGTGCCCACGCCGCTGTCGTGGATCGCCTTGTACTTTCTCGCCCCCACCGCCTCAAACTCCGCATCGGTCTCGTACAACATGCGGATGCTGTTTCCAACCAGCTCGTCCCGGGTGTAGCCGACCATCGCGCAGACGCGGTCGTTCACGCGTCGAATAACGCGATTGGAGACGATGCCGATCCCGGTAGGTGCGGAACGCAGGATATTTTCCAGGTACGCCTGGTTCACATCGCGGAGATGCGTTTCCGCATCCGGTGAATCGTGCTCCATCGGCGTTCCCTCCAGGGCGGCACGGTACCACTGCTCACGCCGACGAAGCTGCTGGTTGGTGTCAAACAGTTCAAACGCCATCACAATCGCCTCGATGAGGACAAATTCGCCGGCGTTCTTGAGGACGTAGCCAAATCGGGTGATCCGACGCACCTTTTCCACCATCTCCCGTTCGGCGTGGCCGGTCAAAAAGACGATCGGCAGCTCCCGCAATTCAAGAATCTGCTCCGCCGCAACCGTTCCGTCGATCCCGGATCCGAGATCGATGTCCATCAGGACCAGATCGATCTCAGGAGCCTCCCGAACGGTACGGATCGCCTTTTCACCGCTGGCGGCGACGCGAACGTGCAGCCCGTTGCGCTGGAGTACCGTTTTCTGGTTCAGCGCGATCAGCGGTTCGTCCTCGACGAGCAAAATGGTCTTTTCATCATGTGTAAACACAGGGCATCCTCAAGGTAGTTTCCTGCCAATTTTACCACGACCGCTCCGTGCCGGCACGCGAAGATTCGACAAATCGCAACAGGATTTTGCATTCGTTAGGTTGTCTCCCCTACACTTGGAACAAAACAACGGACAATGGCGGGAACGGCTGATATGACTGATTACACTGGCACCACGATCCTTCTGGTAGAAGACAACGCGATCATCGCGCTTCGCGAGCGAAAAACCCTCGAAGGTGAAGGATACACCGTCAAGACCGTGCATACCGGTGAGGATGCGGTTGCCTTCGCGACAGCCCCGTCGGTTCCGGTAGGGCTTATTCTGATGGATATCGACCTTGGTACGGGTATCACCGGCACTGAGGCGGCGCGTCAGATCCGCGCCAGGCGGGACCTCCCGGTGGTCTTTCTCACCTCCCACGCGGAGCAGGAGGTTGTCACCGCCGCGCAGCAGATTACCCGCTACGGATATGTCCTGAAAAACACCGGCGAGTTCATGCTGCTTCAGTCGGTGAAAACCGCCCTGGAGCTGTTTGCGGAACATCGCCGCGTGGAAAATGAACGCGTCCGCTTTCAAAGTCTGTTTAACACCGCCCCGACTCTGGCGATACAGGGGTACGCGCCGGACGGTACCGTTCTGTACTGGAACCGGGCGTCTGAAGAGTTGTACGGCTACAGCGCCGCAGAGGCGATCGGGGGAAACCTGGTGGACCTGATCATTCCCCCGGAGATGAGCGACGAGGTGCAGCGGCTCATCCGTCACAGCGCCGAGACCGGCGAGCCGATCCCCTCGGAAACCCTGCTCCTCCGCCGCAAAGACGGCTCACCCGTGGAGGTGTACTCCCGGCACACCGTTGTGCAGTACCCGGACCGGCCAACGGAGGTGTTCTGCCTGGACGCGGATATGTCCCGTCACCGGGAGAGTGAACAGCTGCTCCGCCGTATTCTGGACAGTCTGCCCGTACCGGTGGTTGTCTCGTCCGGGCCGGAGGAGCGTGTACAGTCGGTGAACCGCGCCTTTCTGAATACCTTCGGGTACAGTGCTCAGGAGGTCGGAGATCTCGCCGGATGGTTTCACCTCGCATATCCCGATCCGGTGTACCGTGCGGAGATCGCCTCGCGGTGGACCGCCGCCCGAGATGCCGCTGGTCCGCACGGTTTGGTCGGTCCAATGGAGGCCGATGTCACCTGTTGTGACGGAACGGTCCGAAATGTGGACGTGCTGGCCCATAGCATTGACGATATCATCGTGGTCACGTTCACCGATTACACGGCGGTCCGGACGGCGCAGCGACAGTTGGAGGAATCTCTGCGCGAGAAAGACTGGCTGATGCAGGAGCTGAACCACCGTACCAAAAACAACCTTATGCTGGTTTCGGCGCTGGTGGGTATGAAAGACGAAAGATTGGGAGATGCGGCGGACCTGTCGGATATCCGGAGCCGGATAGATGCGATCGGGCTGATCCACGAGACACTGTACGCCGCCGATGCGGTGATGACGATCGATTTCAATGCGTATCTGGATACGCTGTTGCCGAGCGTGTTTTCGTTCTATCCTCACAGCTCGGTAACCGTCGAAATCCGAATTGATCACGCGGTCTTGCCAACCCGTACCGCCGTTACTCTTGGCATTATCGTGAACGAGCTGGCCACCAACGCGATGAAACACGCGTTTTTGCCGGGTGAACCGGCGCACTTTTCCGTGGAACTCGCCGGCCGGGAGGAGGGCTCCCACCGGGAGCTGACCGTCTCCAACAGCGGACGTCCAATACCGGAAACGGTCGACGTGCACCAGGCCGAGGGACTGGGCCTGCGTCTTATCGGCGCGTTGGTCCAGCAACTCGGTGGCACCATGGGTATGGAACGGACACCGAAGACCGCGTTTCGGATCTGTTTCCCCTAGGACCGTCGCCCCGAGGATCGTCAATCGCGGGCGGTTTTCGTCCCCGCCGTCCGGAGCGAGGCATTCTTCAGATTCTTCAGAAACCCGGAACCTGTAATCCTTCACGCAGTGAATCGGCCTGCTCCCGCGCACGCTCTTCCACCTCGTCCTGCGCCTGTTCAGTCCGTTCCTGGATCTCCCGTTCCGCCTCCTCCCGGACGCGCGCCTCCGCCTCGGATCGCATGTCCGCCAGGCGTTGCTCCGCGGCTTCCCGGGCGTTTGCCACTGCGGCGGTGTACGCCTGTGCATCGTCCAGGACCGATTCCGCCACGCCGGTCTGCTCCAGAAGCTCGTCCACCGTCTCCCGATACGGCCCCAGGTACGCGGCAAGGCGCGTTTCCAGCTCGGCGCGTACCCGCGCCTCCACATCGGCGCGCAACTCTGCTATCAGCGCATCCACGCGCTCACGAAGAAGCGTTGCCAGGGAGGTGGAGCCGGAGAGCTCCGTGAGGGTGCCGCCGGACACCCGGTAGGTCAGGTCGGCGTCCAGTTGGTCGGTATCGTTCAAGGCGTCGGCGACGATCTGAACCGCCGCTCCCGCCTCGTCGGTGACGGAAAACGCCGGCTGCTCCACCCGGAACGCTACCGTCCCGCCGAGCGTTTCCGCGTCGGTGAACGTTCCGTCGCTCTGGACGAATCCGCTTCCGCCGAACGCGGCAAATCCGAGTCCCGCGGCCGCTGCCGGCAGCGGCGGATTCACGTTGTCAACGCTCATGCTGTACGTGGCCAGGTTCTCCGCCCCGTCCCGCAGATCGATGCGGCCGGTGATTTCCACCGTTGACGGTTCTCCCCGGCCGGTATACGTGAACGTCACCGGTTCCCCGGTTATCTCCGGATCAGACGAGATATGCGCGATGTTTATTGCAAGATCGGCAGCGCCGCTCCGCCCGCTGAGGCGCGCCTCGGCGATGGAAAAACGCGGATAGACCGCCGAGGAAAACACGATATCCACGCCACCCCGTCCCGGCGCATCGCTCCCTTGCGGCGTCTCCCGCCGGAGCGCCTGCAGACGGGTGACCACCGCCATTCCCCGGTCGTAGGTGCTTCCAAGAGACTCCTCGAGAAAGGTGCGCACCATCGTCAGGGCAAACTCGCGCGGGTCCAGATCTCGCGTCGGAATCTGCTCCCGGAGGCGCGCCATGTCAGCGGCAACCGCCGCTTCTATCCGGGTGCCGGCGTCACTCAGGCGCCCGGTTTGCTGCCGGACCAGCTCCGTCGTCTCCCGGATGTCACCGGAAAGGGTGCGAACCGTTTCCCCCGTACGTTCCAGCTCCTGGTAGGTATCGCGCAGCGTGTTCAGATCGGAGATCTCCGTCACGTCCCGTTGAAGCACCGCTTCCGCCTCCCGGCGAATCGTAGCCCCGGTTTCCTCGGCGTCGGAGACTGCCCGGGCAACGGTAGCTTTCGTCGTCTCTGCCTCGGCGACCAGCGACTCGGCCACCGCCAGGGACTGCAGGTTGTCCACTTCGTTGGCAATGAGTGCGGCGGGATCCAGCATTTCGGCGGTTAACCCCAGTCCCGCTGCGGCGGACCGCGCGGTGTCCCCGGCAGCCCCGGCAGCGCGCTCGGCCGTTTGCCCGCCGCCACCGTCGTTGTCTGCCCCGCGTCGGTCATCGTCCCGGCGTTCCAGAGCTCCCGAGGTCTCCCGGGCCGTTCCAAAGGCGAGCCCGTCGGCGGACATCTCGGAAATAACCACGTTACCCTTCAGGAGCTCCACCGTGTTGACGGACAACATTGTGCTCTCCAGGACAAACAGATTGGTCATCGGTCGGTCCCGGTCCGCGACGGTTACGTCCCGGATCGATACGGTCCCGCGGAAGGGGCGAAACTGGAGCTCCGCGATTTCACTGCGCGCCCCGAACGTCAATTCCAGAAACGACTCCGCTGCGTCTTTCACCAGGCGATCTTTGAAAAACACCCCGAAAATCACCGCCGCGCCGATAATGATCGCCACGATCGCCAGACGACCGGTCCGCAGGAGGCCGCGGTTTTTCTTTATCTCCCGCAGTACACCGACAAGTCGTCTGGTATCCTCTGCGGTCAGTGTCTCGTCAAGCAGGTACGTCCCGTCTTCACGGCGGACAAACACCTGCTCTACAAATGAGCGGTCCCGGTCAAGATGGATGCGTCCAAGGACGCGCCGCGAGAATTTCTTTTCCGGAATCGGTTTTCTGAATTTCTTTGGAAGCGTTCGTGCCATATTCCGCCCTTATCCTACGATTGAATACACGCGTTGAAACCGTTTCACCAGCGAGCCGATTCGCGAGACGATCGGAATACGCTGAAACGCCTTCACAATCCGGCTTTCCGCAAGGCGAGGGTGGATCGTCCGACGGTAGACAACCACCAGCAGCCGGCCGATAAAAAAGAGCGGGATCCACAGAGCAGCTCCGGCGGCGAGTCCACCGGCGACAACCGTGTTGTTGAACCGCGTAAATGGAACAAGGGGCACGTTGTACAGGGTGGTAAGGATCGCCTGCAGGCCCTCGGCTGTGAGGATTTGCAACCCGATCGCATGGAGCAGCGGGTCGGCGGCGGGTATGACCGGTTTCAGCAGTGCCAATACCAGCAACTCAATCCCGAAATTGAGCTTCATGAACACGGTTGCGACAAAGAGCACCACCCACAGCAGGTTTCCCGCCGGGACAAGCGCCAGCAACACACCCATGGAGATGCCGGCGGCGATCTCGCCGGGCCGTCGATTGGCGTTGAGCCCGGCGATAAGCCGGGCGATCCAGGTAATAATCATCTCCTACAGCCTCCTGTGCGCAGAAAGTTTCACCACGAACGGGGGCCGCGTCAATCCGGTTGCCTCTTTCCGGCGTCTACTTTGCGGCTTCTTCGCCTGCGGACTGACCGGCTCCCGGTGCCACCGACGCCAGATTCCCGATCTCCGTGTCGCTGAAAACGCGCTCAACATCAAGAATGATCACAAAATCGTCATCGGCCTTTCCGATCCCGTAGATGAAGTCACTGCTTATCTCCGTCCCGATCGACGGCGGCGGCTCAATCGCCTCCGGCATAATATCGATCACCTCTTCCACTGCATCGGTTTTGCACCCGACTACCACCGTTTCCGTCTCCCGGACGATCTCGGTGACCACGATGGCGGTATCGATTTGCGTCTCCAGGTGCTCCATCCCGAACTTGGTTCGCAGGTCAATCACCGGAAGCACGCTTCCCCGGACGTTCAGCACACCCTCCATATACGGTGGCATGCCGGGAATTTTTGTGAGGTTGGTGTGCTCCAGCACCTCCCGAACGCGACCAACGTTAATCGCGTAGCGCCCGTTATCCAGGCGGAACGTCAAATACTGATTTGCTGTGGTTATTGCCGTATCGCTCATAAGAACACTCCAACATCTTGGCGGGTTATCCTCTAAGTGTAAGAAACCACCCGGCAAGATGCAATGAAATCTGTTTATTGAACTTCGTTCTGCAGAGCGACAACCCGTCCTGACTCGAGACGCACCAGCTCGCCGGAGCCGACCGAAGCGATCCGTACAACCGCTGCATCCGGTTCAACCACGCCGATCGCGTCTCCGGAGATCGGGTCCCGCGCCACACGGCGTTCGCCGACGTGTTCCGGGACAAATCGGTCCGCCTCGGAAATGGCGACCACCTGCGCCGTCCCGGCTGCGGTCCGCGCGCCGATAAAGCCGATATATCCCCCGGGGGTGCGCACCCGCAGCGCCTCACCGGCAGCGCCGAGGACGCGGACCGGTGTCCCCGCAGCGATCACCGTGGAGAAAACCTGCGGGCCCGTGGGCGCACGCTCCACGGCGATCTCCGCTCCCGCAAAGGTGTCTCCCGCGCCCTGCAGCAGCGGGTTGCGGTTGCGGTAGCGCGGAATCGTCCGTCCGGCGGCGGGCACACCGTTTACGACCGTGACCGCAGCGGTCGTCACCATCCACTCCCCGATCGGCGCATCCTGTGGGAGCGGCGGCGGTTCAACGGTGACCGGGTTGATAAAATACGCCCACGGGTCCACCGGGTTGCGCCAGCTCCCCTGGTAAATTCCGATATGCAGATGCGGTGGTGTGGTTATCGCGTTGCCGG
Source organism: Spirochaeta sp. (assembly GCA_027859055.1). Classification (GTDB taxonomy): domain Bacteria; phylum Spirochaetota; class Spirochaetia; order DSM-27196; family Alkalispirochaetaceae; genus Alkalispirochaeta. The sequence continues at coordinate 9,092 of JAQIBO010000370.1, read as the reverse complement.
TGTTTCCCACTGTGCCGATCACATCACCGGCGCGCACCTGCGCTCCCCGGGTGGTCCGGTGCTCGTCCAGGTGGGCGTAGTACAGGTTGATGCCGCGCGCACTGTCCTGGAGGACCACCACATTACCGCCGCGCTCGCGTTGACCCACCCGAATCACCTCGGAATCGCTGACCGCCAGGACCGGCGTGCCCCGCGGCGCAAAGATGTCCACTCCGTGGTGTGTCCGGGCGCCTGCGTCGCGGCCGTCACCAAAAAAGCTCCAGATGTCCGCGACGGAGGCGCCCTCTACGGGAAAGGCGAGGGCGGCGCGTTCCCCCATGGACACCACATACCGACCGCCGCGCAACAGTTCCGGCTGAAGCCGCAACAGATAAAAGCCGTTGGACCGCGCCTCAAAGACAATCTGGTCCCCGTCGGGGGAGCGGCTGGCGATCAGTTCGTCGGTTTCGGTGCCCTCGTTGTTCAGGCGAAACACATCGGCGAAATAGCGCCGGTGATCGGCCGCAATATCTATTGTGACGCGCCGTCCGCGACTGACGGGGAAGGAGTAGGCGATCGCATCCGGCTCGGCGGGATCAAAAAATATCTCCTCCCGCACCGGCGGGGTCACCGCGGTGGGGTTCCGTTCGGCCCGGATCGCCGCGGATATCCACGCCGAGCCCATCTCCGTGTCGTTGAGCTCCATCTGCTCCAGCCCATCCCGGTAGGCGGCGTGGGACTTGCGGGGGCTGAACGGCTCCTCCACCACCTCCTCGGGACGCAACACAAACAGCAGCGAGCCAACCGCCGCCACCAGGAGAATCAGGATAAAAATGCTCCACAATGCGCCTCTGCTCATAGTGGGTAATGTAACCAATCACCGCGGGGCTGGAAACATCTCTTGAGAACATGGCGCTTGACCGATCCAATCCAACGATACACACTTACCGGAACAATACGATGCTCGATACATTACTCTACGTAGACGGCTCAGATCTGTTCCGCCGCATCGTTCGCGAGGCGGGCCGCTCCTCGTTCCGTGACGTCATTACCGTCAGAAATGCGGCGGAGGCGAAACAACTGATCGCCGAACGCCCGGTCTCCCTCCTGGTGGTGACGCAACAGCTGGAGGACGGCCTGGGGACGGAGCTGATCGAGTTTGTGACCAGCCGCTACGGCATAGAGATACCCTGCGTACTGGTGACTGCGGATGAGGGAATTGCGCTCCGTGAGGCGGCCCTGGCCGCCGGGGCCATGGACTACCTCCCCAAACGGTTGATCAGGGATGGCGCCCTGGAAACGCTTGCCGGAGGAGTGCGAACGGACGGCCGGGTGCTGCCGCTGATTCGCGCCGCCCGGGTCCTTGTTCTCGACGACAGCCGCACTTATCGTGCTGTTATCCGCCAGTTTCTCACCCTTCTCGGCGTCACGCATGCTACGGAATTTGCCCGCGCCGAAGAGCTGCTCGCCTATTTTGAGTCCCACCCGCCGGCGGACGACGGCTCACTGGAAATCCTGTTGACGGATCTGGTACTACCGGGCACCTCCGGGGTGTCGGTTATTCGTGCCGCCCGCGCCGCACGTCCCTCGGCGATCATTATCGCCGTCTCCGGTCTGGAAACGCCAAAAGCGGCGGGAAACGCCCTCAACGCCGGTGCCGACGATTTCATCAACAAACCGTTTGACCTGCACCTGTTCAACGCTCGGTTGCGCCGCTCGGTGTATCCCCACGTACTCCTGGCGGAGCTGGAGCGGAAAAACGAAGCGCTCCAGCGGATGGCGCATACCGATCTGCTTACGGGGCTTGCCAATCGCGGGGTGATACTGTCGACTCTGGGCGCGACGTTATCCACCGGCGGGACGGTACTGCTTGCGGATATCGACCGGTTCAAACTCATCAACGACACCCACGGGCACCTCACCGGCGACCGGGCGCTGCGCCTGGTGGCGGCGAAACTCCGGCGCACTGTGACCGAGCCCGGGAAGGTTGGCCGGTACGGCGGAGAGGAGTTTCTGATCGTGCTGCCCGGCACCGATACGGCAGCGGCAACGGAGATCGCCGAGGCGATCCGGGCGGGAGTTGCCGCGCTTGCGTGCGTTGCGGTGGATAGCGAGGAGCGGGTGACGCTCACGGTGAGTATCGGCGTTGCCGCAATCGAATCGACAGACACCACCCCGGATGACACGATCCTGCGCGCCGACCAGTGCCTGTATCGGGCGAAAGAGGATGGCCGCAACTGCGTGTGTACGCCTACTCCGTGATTCCTCGTTCCCGGCGTTCCGCGAGGATCTGCTGAATCACCTGCTCAAAAAAGATAAAGAAAACGGTCCGCGTTTTCTGATAGGGCTTCAGTTCGTCCGGCTGGCGGTGGTGGGACAACACCATATACCGGTCACACTCCGCCATGAGACGGGAATTGAACTCCTCGGTAACAACCACAACATCGGTACCGCGACTGCGCGCAAAGAGACAAACATCATGAAATGAGCGGTACTGGCCGGTCGTTGTCAGAATCACGAGAAGACTGCCATCGTCCACCATATTCCGTACCGACGCTTCGTCGGGCGGGGTGGTGACGAACGCGTCGGTACAGAACCGGAGTTTGTACTCGACGTACTGAGCACAGATATGTGACGGCCCGTACCCGAAAAAGATTATCTTGGCGTGGCTTCCGATCAGTTCGACAAAGTCATTCACCAGCGACGGGTCAAACCCGTCAATGATCTGTTTGAGCCGCTCAAGCTCCCGGAGTTGCGTTTGTTCCGGGAGTTCTCCATCGTACAGGTAGCGCATGTACTGTTTGTACCCGCCAAACCCCGCCCGTTTGATCGCCTTTGACACCTGAGACACCGAACAGCCGCAGACCGTGGCAGCCTCCACAATTTTCGGCGCCGGATGGTCCGTCGCATAGGCGGCGAGCGCCTCGATCACTTTTCGTTCGAGGTGGTTCAATTTCGTTTCGTCGATTCCAATCATCCCTGTCCTGTGTAATTGAGTACCACCAAATTCGGGCGATGTGAAGAGGGGGCTCCCTTCAGTTGGAAAATTTTCCAATAAGTTGAATAATTATCAAAATGACAGGAAAATTTTCGTTGACAGAGGCGGGCAGTAGTTCTACTCTGGGGGGAAAGACAACCAGACGGGAGATATACCACTTTGGAACAAAAACAACTGTTACGAGAACTGCAGACTATTTTGACGCCGGAACAGATAAATACCGACACGGAAGAGCTTTACGACGCGTCTGCAGACCGGTACAAAAAGTACGCCAAAGCGCGGAGGGTTCTCGACGTACCGGTACCGACGGCGATCGTGTATCCCGCATCTACCGAGGAGGTCGCACAACTCCTGACTTTTTGTAACGACCGTGGGGTCAACGTCATAGCGCGTGCCGGGAAAACCGCAACCGAGGGAGGCCTGGAGAACTGGAAAGAACTCACCCTCGTCGTCGATACGCTTCACCTGGATCGGATCGTAAAGATCGACGGGTACAACATGCAGGCCACGGTTCAGGCCGGTGTGGCACTGCAGGACCTTGAGGACGAACTGCGAAAAGAGGGGCTTACTACAGGCCACTCACCGCAGTCCAAGCCGGTTGCCAAACTGGGAGGCCTTGTTGCCACCCGGAGCATCGGCCAGTTTTCCACCCTGTACGGCGGTATAGAGGATATGGTGGTCGGTCTGGAGTGCGTCTTTCCCGACGGTCACATCTCCCGGATCAAAAACGTCCCGCGCCGCGCCGGTGGACCGGATATTCGGCACATCGCGATCGGCAATGAGGGCACGCTGTGCTACATCACCGAAGTCACGGTAAAGATCTTTCGCATCTTTCCGGAGAACAACCGCTTTTACGGATATCTCACCAAAGACCTGGAAACGGGCATCAAAGTGCTGCGGGAAGTGATGGTAAACGGGTACCGCCCCTCCGTCGCGCGGGCGTACTCCGAGGAAGACGCGCGCCAGCACTTTTACCACTTTTACAAGGACAAATGCGTTCTTCTGTTTATGGCGGAAGGACCAAAGAATATCGTTGATGCCACCTGCGCGGGAATCGAAGAGGCGGTGGAGCTGTATCGCGACGATATCATCGAAGAGGTGCCCAGCGAGTTTATCGAGACGTGGTTCAACAACCTCAACTGGTCACAACAGGACATCGATGACGAGTTCGAGGGCATGAAAGAGAACGACGTCCACGACGGATTCACCACGGAGGTTTCCGCCGACTGGGAGACGATTCCGACGCTCTACCGCACAGTCATCGATCGTATTCAGGCCGAATTCCCCCGCGCCCACGATCTCACCATGCTGGGTGGACACTCCTCCCACAGTTATATCAACGGCACAAACATGTACTTCGTCTATAACTACACGATCAACTGTGCTCCCGAGGACGAGATGCGCGTCTACCACCATCCGATTCAACGGATCATCGTTGAGGAAACACTCAAGGCCGGCGGATCCATGTGCCACCACCACGGCATCGGAAAGTTCCGCAACGAATGGACCAAAGATGAACACGGCTCGGCGTACTACATGCTCGAAAAGCTGAAACAGGCGTTCGATCCCAATGGAATCATGAACTTCGGCACCATCTACTACCAGGAAGCGGGTGCCAGGTTCCAGAAATAGGGCTCAAAACACAAAGGTGACAGGGGCCGATATGCACATCCTGTGTTTTGTAAAACCGGTGCCGGACGTTGAAAACTTCAAGTATGACTACGAGAAGAACGTCCTGGTCCGGAGCAACGTGCACCAACTCATCAACCCTGAGGATGCAACGGCCCTGGCCCGCGCTCTGTCGATTAAGAACGAAGTTCCCGGGACCTCAATCGAGACGGTCACTATGGCTCCAAAAGGAGCCGTAGCGCACCTCGAAGATCTGATACGCCGCGGCGTCGACCGGGCGACGCTCATCTCCGATCCGCGGTTCGTGGGGAGTGACACCTACGTGACCAGTCGCGTCATTGCCAGATATCTGGCGCACAAGAACTACGACTGTATCTTTACCGGCACCCATACGCTTGACGGTGGGACCGCCCACGTCCCGGCCCAGGTCGCGGAGCTTCTCGACCTTCCGCACCTCTCCCACGTTGCCGATGCACACACAGAAGCCCTCTCCGACGGAGGCATAACCGTGGATGTCGACACCGAAGGAGAGGTCCTGACGTTTGAGCTTGACCTCCCCGCAATCATCGGATTCAGCTATTCCACCAAATGGAAGCTTCCCTATATCTCCTACGAGAACCTCAGTCGCGACGTCAGCGACAAGATTGATACGGTAACAAACGAAGAACTCGGTTTCGACGATGACGAGCTTGGACTTACCGGCTCGCCGACCGCCGTCGCCGGGGTGGAAGTCAAAACGTTCGAACGTACGGACACAACGGTTGTCGGACCCGACGACGACGGTGTTGAAACGGTCTATCGGTTTCTCATCGAAAAAGGATTTCTGCGCCCATGAACAACGCGCTGATCTACATAGACCCCGACAATGCCCACGCGTCGCTGGAGCTCACCGGTGTACTCGACCGGATGTACGGACCGGACACATACACCGTGTACGGCTTGTATATCGGTGAAAACGCACCGGACGGCGCGTCCGGAGGCGATCGGTTTCTCGATGGCGCAGTGGACGGTATTCTCCGCGTACCCGACGAAACCGTCTCCCCGTATGATGCAGCCGGCGTGGCTGCATGCATCGCGGAACTCCACGATACGTACCGGTTTACCGCGGTCCTGTTTCTCGCAACGACGTTCGGACGAAGCACCGCGCCCCGTACGGCGATGCGCCTCCACACCGGGCTGGTCGCCGACGTGACCGAGATTCGTCACGATGGAGACAGGATACATCTTGTTCGCCCGGCGTTCAGCGGACGAATGCTCGCGGCGGTGGTGTGCCGCGGGGGCGGCCCGATCATGCTCACGGTTCGACAGAACACGTTTGTCCACGACGGCTCGCGCCGACGAAAGACGGAAACGATCACCGCTGCACCGCACAACCTGCGTCCGCCGCGTCTTCGTCTGGTAAAACGACGGACGAAAGACGAATCCTACGATATCCGCGAAAGCGATGTTCTCGTCTCTGGTGGCGGCGGGGTGATGCGCAACTTCGACGATTTGGAAACGCTGGCGTCGCACCTGCACGCGATGGTTTCCGCGAGTCGCCGCGTCGTCGACAGCGGCAAGGCACCGCGTTACATTCAGGTCGGTCAGTCCGGAAAAACGGTCAGTCCGCGGCTGTACATCGCCGTCGGGATATCCGGTTCCATCCAGCATATCGTCGGACTGAAAAACGCCGAGTATATCATCGCGGTCAACACCGACCGCACAGCGCCGATTTGCAGCCGTGCAGACATCGTGGTTGAAGGCGACGCCCGGACGTTTATCCCTCGCCTGGTTGAGAGAATCAAACGGAACGGAACGGTACCACCCGAACCTCACGATACGACAGAACCCACACCAACAGATCATGGAGGAGACGCATGAATATCACCGATTTCAACATGGAATTTTTCTCGCTTACCGGTAAGAACGCGATCGTCACCGGTGGAAACACCGGTCTTGGACAGGCGTTCTCCCTGGCGTTGGCAAAAGCCGGCGCAAACGTTTTGATGCCGAGCATCATGCCCGACGATCCGGAGTTCACCGCCCTCATTGAAGCGGAGGGGGTGAAGGCGGCGTATATGCCGGCGGACCTCACGCAACCGGGACTCCCCAAACAGACCGTCGAGCGGTGCGTCCAGGAGTTCGGGTCTGTCGACATCCTGGTGAACTGCGCCGGGGTCAGCCGAAATAAGGAGTTCAAAGAATACTCGCGTACAGAATGGGATCTGATGGTACAGGTCAATCTGACCGCGACGTTCGAGATCTCTCATGAGGCGGCACTTCACATGATCGAACAGCGCAGCGGAAAGATCATCAATATCGGCTCGTTGTACAGTTTTCTCGGTGGCCAGTGGTCACCGGCCTACGCAGCAACAAAACACGCGATCGCCGGACTGACGAAGGCGTTATGCGACGAACTGGCGCAGTACGACATCCAGGTAAACGGGATTGCGCCGGGATATTTTGCGACCAACGTGACCGAAAAAACGCGGAGCGACCCGGAGCGCAACAAATGGGTGATCGACCATTCTCCCGTCGGGCGATGGGGTGACGTTGCCGACCTCATGGGAACCACCGTGTTTCTCGCGAGTAAAGCATCACAGTTTGTGAACGGCCATATTCTGGTCGTGGACGGCGGATTTCTCACGCGGTAAGCAACAGAGCGTGTCGCCGCCGGCGCGTTCCTCGACATCGGACGAACTTCAGGTGGAGCAAAAAGATGGGTGATACGTATTTTCTCGGTGTGGACAGCGGTTCTCAGAGCACGAAAGTCTACATCATCAATCAGTCCGGTGAGGTGATCTGTACCGCCAGTCAGGCGCTGCGGCCGATGATCAACCGGCAGATTGGGTGGGTGGAACATCCCGATGACGATCTGTGGGACAGCCTCACCGGTGCGCTGCGGCGCCTGTTTGACACCTTCGACGGTGACACGGGCGCGATCCAGGGAATGGGGCTCTGTTCCATCCGATGTTGTCGCGTGTTCCTGAAACCCGACGGCTCCCTCGCTGCGCCGGTAATGAGCTGGATGGACGTCCGTGCCTACGATACCTACCAGGACGACCCGGAAATCGGGTACACCGGATCAACGTCCGGGTATCTCACGTTCCGGCTGACCGGGGAACTCAGGGACACGATCGCAAATGCGTTTCAGTACCAGTTTCCCGTTGATATGGACTCCTGGCAATGGTCGGAAGACGAAGAACATTTTCAGAAGTTCAACATTCCCCGGGAAAAACTGCCTGAAATGCACCTGCCCGGTGAAGTGCTGGGCCACGTAACTGCACAGGCCGCGGCGGAAACGGGGTTGCCGGAAGGCCTTCCGGTCGTTTCTACCGCCAACGACAAAGCGGTGGAGGCGCTTGGAACGGGACTGATCGCACCGGGAGTCGGACTGCTGTCGCTGGGTACCTACATCACCTCAATGGTCACCGGAAGCCGGAACCGCGCCGACACGGACAACTTCTTCACCAATCTGTCCTCAATTCCGTACCGCTACCTCTACGAAAGCGGCGGTATCCGGGGTGGAATGTGGCACGTGTCGTGGCTGAAAAGCGTTGTCGGCGAGGAACTTGCGGAAAAAGCTCGCGGTAGCGGCCAAAGCGTGGAACAGGTGCTGGAAGACGAAGCGAGTCCCGTTCCGGCGGGGGCCGACGGGTTGCTTATCGCTCCCGACTGGTTGGCGCCGGCAACGGAACTCCATAAAAAAGGTGTGATGATCGGCTTTGATCAACGCCATACCCGCGGGCACATCTACCGCGCCCTCATGGAAGGGATCACGATGCGGATGAAAAACAACTTCGACGGGATGAACGCCGATCTCGGTGTGGTGCCGGAGAAACTGATCGTGTGTGGTGGCGGGTCCAACAGTGATCTTTTTATGCAGATCGTTGCCGATGTCTTCGGCGTCACGGCGGTTCGCAACGTGGTAAATGGAGCTGCGGCCCTTGGTGCGGCGATCTCCGCCGCGGTGGCCACCGGCTTTTACGAAACATACGAAGACGCGGTCGCCGCGATGGTCCATGAAAAAGACGCGTTCGCCTCCGACCCTGACACCCACGAAATGTACACCCGCATCAACGAGAGAGCGTACAAAAACTTAACCGCCAACCTGGAGGATACGCTGAAAACGATTCACGAGGCGTACGACGGGGAATAGACGCGGACAAGAAGCATAAACAACCGGCAGTGATCACCCTGTTCACCCTGTATAAACGCGTCAAATCAGCTATTGTGTACGGGCAAGGAGATGCGTATGCGCGGAAGAACACTGGTGGCGGCGTGTGTGTTGATGACCCTCTGTCTGGCGACCCTGCCTGCGCAGGACGCGTTTGTCGTGTACCTCGAAGGAGTTGTCGAGTACCGTGATGGAGCGGGGTGGGTGGAAAGCTTCGTCGGTGATGCAATTCCCGCGGGCACGGAGATTCGCGTCGGTGACGGGGGATTCCTGGAGGTTGTCGCCGGGGACCGAACGGTGCGATATACCAAGAGCGGCACGTACCGGATG
>JAQIBO010000328.1 GCA_027859055.1 Spirochaeta sp. | reverse complement strand
GCCACGCAGCGCTTCCACCGATTCGGGGACCGGTGTGTTGTCCCTGCGCCCGACCGCGACGTTCTGGTGCACCGTGTGGGCGGGAGAAAAATCAAACCGGCGATCCCGTTCCGTTGAGTACATCATCCCCTGAACCAGGTCGATCTCACCGCGTTCAAGCATCCCGAGAACCTGGGGCCACGGGCCCAGGTGAAACTCAACCGTAAGGTCAAGCTCCCGGGCGATCGCCCGGACGAGTTCAACGTTGAAACCGTCCGGCTCGCCCGCTTCGTTTATGAACTCAAATGGGGGATAGTTATGATCGCCGCCGACGATAATCGCGCGCGACGGCAATTCCATTGACCCGAACCACTCTGTCTGGAGTCGCCGGAAGGTACCGTCCGCGATGATTACAGCGAGTCCCTCGTTGAGCTGGGCCAGGAGCTCCTTGTCCCCCTCGGTTACCGCAAAACAGAAATCCTGCGTGAACTCCGGAATCGGTTCATCCAGGAGGTGGAGGCCCGGGAAGGCCCCCTCCTCCAGAAGCCGCAACGCAACCAGACGTTGCACCACCACCGCGTCAGTGGCTCCATCATTGAGGAGGCGCAGTGCATCGTGAAATGTGGGGGTGGTCACAATGTCGAATTGCAGATCACTCCGGCGGAGAAGGGGGTGCGGACGTTTTCTTGGACTGGATTATGCTACCTTTCCAATTGATTGGCGGTATTCAACCGGACTCATTCCACCGAGTGATAGCTTGATACGCTGTTCATTGTACCACCGAATGTACTGGTCTACCTGATCTATGAATCCCTGCATGCTGACGTCTATCCAAATCTTGTTGTAGTACATTTCATTCTTCAGACGGCCAAAGAATCCTTCACAGGCCGCGTTATCGGGCGTACATCCTTTCTTCGACATGGATCGAGTCAAACCTGCTTGATCCATTCTTGAGATCCACCCTGGCCATCGGTAGTGACTCCCCCGATCGGAATGGACGATAGGTAACTTTCCTTCCGACAGACCGTTAATAGCCATATCGAGCATGGTATTAACCAACTCAGCGTCAGGACTGGTACCGATGGTCCAGCTCACTACCAAGCCGTCGAAACAGTCAATCATTGGCGATAGATACGCCTTTCCCGCGGGAATCTGGAACTCTGTAATATCGGTCAGCCATTTCTCGTTCGAATCATCTGCATGAAAGTCTCGATCGATCAGGTTCTCGACCGAAGGACTGATCTCACCCTTGTAGGACGAATATCGGCGTCGTTTCGTCCCGACCACGATCAATTTCTCTTGAACCATAATTCTCCGGACAATCTTCTCCGAGATTAGTATTCCCTCTCGCTGCAGCATTATGTGTACACGCCGATAGCCGTATCGCTTCTCGTTTGCCTCGAATACCCTTATGATCGCCGACCGCAGCAACGCGTACTTCTCAGGCACCTGTAGACGAGCTTGGTGATAAAAATAGCTACTACGTGGCATCTGAAGCTCTCTCAGCAGCTCAGAGACGGCGTAGGTCGCTCTCAGGGCATCAATCAGCAGAGTTTTCTCCCGATTCGTTAGAATCTGCGGATCGATGCCCTGGTCTTTTTTTAGCAGTTCATTCGCCTTCTTCAGGACATCATGTTCCAGTTGCAGCTTATGGATCTTCTTTTGTAGAGCTTCTACTTCCTGAAGCAACTCGTCTTGATCATCGGACCGAGTGGTTTCATTTTTCTTTTTCACCTCGGCAACGGCTCCTTCCCCAAGCAGCTTCCGTTTCCATGCGTATAACGCCTGTGGGGTAACACCAACAGACTCTGCCACCGCGTTGGCGGAGCCGGTCCGTGAGCACAGATCGATTACCGCACGTCGCTTCTGCTCGTCCGTCAATGATACCGCACTTCCGCATCTTATGGCCCCTTTCCGTATACCCGGACGTAGCTCGTCAATCCATTCAGAAAGTAACGTGCGACTGGGATATCCGAGAGCTCTCACAGTTCGTGAGAGGTTGTGACCGTGGTAGATGTAATAATCAACTGCCACCTGTTTTTGTTCATCTGAAAACTTGGGGTGACTCGGAAAACTCCGGTGAAGATCTCCTGATTTCTCGTACTCTTGATACCATCTATCAAGACCTTTCCGGGACGGATATCCAAGTTCGCGAATCGTTGCTGCCGCTGAACGATCATACTGGATGTAGAGCTCCACCGCTCTCATTCTGTCTTCATAAGAATACAAGGACTACCTCCTAAAATAGTCCAAGTTTTTGTCCGCACCCCC
>JAQIBO010000280.1 GCA_027859055.1 Spirochaeta sp. | reverse complement strand
GGGGGTGGCGTGGCACCAGGAATCGGGCACGGTGTACCTGGCGGATGCTACCGGTCAGCGGTTGATCCGGCTGGCGGAACGGCGCGCCGGCGCTCCACGCGGCCCGGCGGGGTTGCCGGACTTCACCGGGGAGATCGTGGCGATTAACGCGGCGATTCGCCGGGCGGAAAACGATACGACGCGGAAAGCGGAACTGTACGGGCGAAAAGCGGCGCTGTACGAGGAACGCGGCGCCCTGGAGATGGCGCAGGCGCAGTGGCAGCAGGCGCTGACGGAAGACCCCTTCTCGATGGAGGCGATGGAGCAGATAGACGCGCTGGAAAGTCGTCTGCTCGGTCGGCAGGTTACCCGGCTGGATGAGCAGGTGCGGCGTCTGCTGACAGATTTCGGACGGGAAACCGCCCGCCGCGACTACAGCCGGACGATTCGGCTTTACGAGCAGATTCTCAACCTTGAGCCGGGGAACACCGGGATGCAGCGGGCGAAGGCCGCACTTGAGGCTGCGTTTACCGAGCGGAACGTCCCTGACGAACCGGCGTATCCCCTGGAGGTGGCCAATCTCACGGTGGAACCGCTTTTTCCGGTGTTACTGCAACAGTATCGGTCAGGGGGCGCCGGCGCGTTTGAACTGGCAAATCCTGGAGATCAGACGGTGGAGATCGCCGCGGTCACCGTTTCGGTGGGGGGATTCAGTGATGGTGAGACGGAGATCGCCGTTCCGGATCTGATCGGTCCCGGACAGCGGGTGGCTGTCGATCTGCCGGTTGTCCTGAACCGGAGCGCTCTGGAACTGCAGGAGGATCTGGCGGTTCAGGTGACGCTCCGGGTTACCTACGCGGTTGCCGGGGAAGGGACGTGGGGTGAGGATAGTGAAAACCGTGAGACCGGAGGACGGCGCGGGAGCGGCCCGTTCAGCGTCAGCCGGACCGTGACAACGACGATCCACCGCCGCTCGGCGTTGATCTGGGACGACAGTGCGAAGCTCGCGAGTTTTATTACGCCCAACGAGGATGTTGTCGCCGGGTTCGCCCTTCGTGTTCTCGCGGCGCTGCAGGACGCTGAGCGAGCGGGCGCGGCCGGCAGCGCGAACGCCGGTAGTGGGCGCATCCCCACCGGCATTGCAAGCGTCTCGCCGCGCATGGTTCGGGCGATTCGCCTTGCCGATGCGATGGGCCGCTACGGTATCAACTACGTTGAGGACCCGCGCAGCCCGTTTTCCGAAGTTCACGGCGCCGAGCAGGCGGTCGACACGGTACGGTTTCCCCGACTGACGCTGTACTACCGCTCCGGGGACTGCGACGATACCAGTGCGTTGCTGGCGTCGCTGTACGAGGCCGCCGGACTGGACACCGCAATCGTCACCACTCCGGGGCACGTCATGATCGCCGTGGATACGCGCGAACCGGTCGCCAACGCGTGGATGTTTGAAACCAGCGGGACGATCGCGATACCCTACGACGGCACGTTGTGGATCCCCGTGGAAACCACCGTTGTAAACCGCGGGTTTGCCACGGCGTGGCAGGAGGGAACGCAGCTGTATCGGCGGCACGAGCCCCACGAAGAGGTGGAAATCATCCCGACCCGCGCCGCCCGGGAACGCTACAGCGCCCTTCCGCTGCCGGACGCAAGCTTTACCATCACCGAGCCGCCGACACACGCGATCGCAGAGATGGTCTCCCGCTCCTCCCGGGATGTCGATGAGATCGTCTACACCGCGGGCCGCAGAAATCTGGAAGAACGCCTGCCGCAACGCGCCGGATCGCGACGCATCCCGGTTCTGAATCGACTGGGGATTCTCAATGCCCGTTTCGGGTATGGCGACCGGGCGCGGGAGTATTTTTCGGAAATTATCGAACTGAAGAACGATTACGTGCCGGCGTACGTCAATCTTGCCAATCTCGCGCTCACCGGTGGTGATGCCGAAATGGCACTGGTACATCTGGACCAGGCGAACCGCTTGCGACCCGGATCTCCGGTGGTGCTGGAACTGATCGCCCGGGCGAATTTCATTGCGGGTAACGGACGGGAAGCGCGAGAGACGGTCCGGCGCTTGGCGGAGGTGGACCCGGCGCGTGCGGCGCGACTGTCGGTAATAGTGCCGCCGTCGGGAGTTGCCGCCGAGGAAACGAGCGCGCCCGGACGGGCCGCCGTGCCCCGCGCGTCTGCGGCAGGCGACCCGGCAGCGCTGCTACCACCGGGAGAGTGGCTGGTGGAAGAGTAGGCGTTTCACACCGTCTCTGTCACTCGGCCTGTATCGCGGTGTCCATTTCTGCCCGCAGTTCACGGATTTTTTCGACCGTGAATTGCGCACCGATCTGCTGAATCACCGCTTCGGCAAGCCAACCGGCGGCGCGCGCGGCGCTCACCACGTCGCGCTCAGTCGCAAGAGCAGCGAGAAATCCCGCCGCAAACATATCACCCGCGCCGGTGGTATCTATCACGTTGAGCGGCCGTCCGGGTACCGAAGTCAGGCGGATCGCCCGCGTCGACGCCTCGTGTTGAACCACAATCGATCCCTCTTTGCCGACTTTGAGGGCGGCAACACGCACGTGTTCCCCCAGGGCTCGGGCGGCCTCTTCGGCGTCGTTCGTTCCGTACAGGATTTGTGCTTCCGTTCCGTTCGCGAAGACGATATCCACGTCGTCCCGGAGGAGATCAAGAAAATCGGTCCGGTAGCGTTCCACCGCAAACGGGTCGGCGAGGTCGAACGCAACCAGAACACCGGCGTCGCGTGCGACGTCGATGGCGCGGCGGATTCCCGCTTTCTGTACCTCCGTGTCCCACATGTACCCGGTAAAATACAGATATCGAGACTTGCGCAACAGATCCTCATCCAGATCAGCAGCGCCGAATTCCCGGCACATTCCCAGGTGGGTGTTCATCGTCCGTTCACCATCTGGAGTTACGAGGATAACGCTGGACCCGGTTGCGCCGTTGCCCATAATGAGACGAGAGGTGATTCCGTACGCCGCAACCTGTTCGTTGTAGGTCTGACCGAACTCGTCGTTCCCGATCTTGCCGCAGACCGCGGCGGGAACACCAAGACCGGCGAGAGCGAGCAAGGTGTTTGGAGCAGCCCCACCGGGACGGTAGGTGCGGGGAGCGTCACCGAAATGGGTGAGAATTTCCTGCTGCCGTTCCTCGTCAACGAGGTGCATAATGCCTTTATCGACGACGAGCTCGGCCAGGTCGCTGTCCTGCGCCTGGATAACGACATCGATCAACGGATTTCCGATACCAAACACCGCGGGTGCGGTCGTACCGATTGGTGCTGTATTGTTCATCGCCCGAACACTTTACGCATTTTTCCGTGAATCGTCTATGAAAAAACCCGGTACGGAGTATCCGCACCGGGTATCATTTGTGTGTTTACGTGGTCTGTTCGGGCGTACTTATTCGCCGGGTCTGTCGTTTCTGGCGTCCGATTCGGTGGAGCCGTCTTCCGACTCTTCGTCCGTTTCCTCTTCCACCAGACTTCGATCCTGCGGTCCGCCGGGATTGAGATACTCAAGATACGAGGTGTCTTCCTCGGTCCCGTCAGGTGCACGTTCAGCGCGCTCCCGAAGCTTGCGCTCTTTTTTCTTTTTCTTGTTCAGCTCGCGACGACGTTTCTCTCCGCTATAGTTATTTCGCGCCATTCGGTTCAGTACGCCCCGAAGTCACCGTGACCACCGTCACGCTGACCTCCGCGACCGCCGCCGTATCCGCCACGGCCACCGCCATTTCCACCGCGGCCACCGCCGCCGCCTCCACTCCGACCGCCTTCGTTCCGCGGTTGCGCTTCGTTGACGCGAAGGGGACGACCGTCAAGATCGGCACCGTTCATACGTTCAATTGCGGACTCCGCCGCTTGATCATCTTCCATTTCAACAAATCCAAATCCTCGACTGCGGCCTGTATCACGGTCCATTACGATCCGCGTATCGGTAACATTACCGAATTCTGAGAATGCTGCTCGCAGTCCTTCTTCTTCCGTTTGAAAGCTCAAATTGCCCACATAGAGCGTTTTAGCCATTGATCCTTCCTCCTTGGATCGCCGGGGCTCGACAGCGGGTTTTTTCCGGAACATACACACACGACGGAACAGCGTCTGAGGCACGCCGGGGTAGCTATCAACCCCTGAACTTCTAATATCGGTCCGTCGTGAATCGTCGGGGGGTTCTATCCATCCGAAAGCGTTTCAAGCGCACCGCTGTCAGTATCGTTCATTTTCAGTGCGATGACAAGCGAAAAGAGTTTCTTATGCGTCGAAACCGGGGTATTGTACAGGTATGCAGCACGCCAATCGCCGAAAAGAAGATCGATTTTCGATTTCACAGTTAATAGAAATGGGGTTCGGCAAAGAACGATGGGTGCACGCCCGCGGTATTGACATCAGCAGAAATGGCTTTCGCGGTCTCCTGTCGGAAGAGATAGACAACGGCTCTTCGATGTTTGTCCTGTTTCGCATTCGCGAGCGGAGCGTGAAAGTGGAAGCCGTGGCGGTACACGTTGCGGAAACCGCTGAGGGAACCTACGAAGCGGGATTCCACTTCACCAGCGTTGATCCGGCTGCCCGGTCGGCGATTGACGAGTACATCGCGTCGGTGGCACATCAGCAATAACGGGGTCAGTTCGTTCGGACCAGCGGGCCAACTTCCTGCCAGCCGTTTTCCGCGCGGTCCCAGCGCCAGAGACGTCGGTCCAGTTCGTTATCGGTCACCGTAATCGCAAGGATCGTGGCCGACGCCGGATCGCGGAGGTAGAGAAACGCGCTGTCCCGGTCATACTCTTCAAACCGACCGGGCAGTTCGAGGCTCTGGGTATACCACAGAGCTCCACCGTCGTTCCAGATCGTCCCGTCCGCCACCTGGAAAACCGCCCCGCGCAGATCGGCGGCATCGGCGGTGCCGACAGAAGTGTCTGTCCCGGCGTCGGACCGCGCTTCGGTGCCGGCATCTTCACCGGTGGAGCCTCCTCCGGAGTCTCCTGCCATTTCGCGGCTCACTTCCACCAGCCGGGCCCGAACCGTTTCCGCCGTTGCGGTTCCGGCAAGACGGGCAACCTCTTCCCCTGACCGATCAAGAAACAGCAGCGTCGGCAGAATATCATCGCGCCACCGTTCGGTTGCCGCCTCAACATCCCGCAGGCGGAGGGGTACCCACGCGTTGCGCACCAACGAGACCAGTGACGGATCCCTGAGTGTGTTTTCCCGGAACCAGCGGCACGGATCACACCACGTTCCGCCGGTGATAAGCAGGACGATCGGCTTGTCTTTCCGGGTCGCACGGTCGATTGCCGCCTGCGGGTCGTCCATCCATGGAATAGCGGCGGACGACTGGGCGGCCAGAGACGAGAACGGGGTCACAACGATCGCCCACGCAACCAGCGCCCTGACGATCCATTTGTACTTTGACATCGCGTTCACCTCCGTACCCGCAGCCGTTCCGGACCCGCTACGCCAGCGGTGTCCTGCCACGAAAACTCCGCGCCAACGTAAGACGGTCGGCATATTCGAGATCTCCCCCGACGGGCAGTCCGAGGGCCAGACGGGAAACGTTCACCCCGATCGCTTCCAACTGGCGCGCCACGAACAGCGCAGTGGTATCACCTTCCACGGTCGGGTTTGTTGCGATGATCACCTCGTCGATTCCATCTTGCTGCGCCCGGTCAACCAGCGGGCGGATCGCCAGATCATCGGGGCCGATCCCGTCGATCGGCGCGATGACCCCGCCAAGCACGTGGTAGAGGCCGTGGTATTCGTGGCTGGCCTCCAGAGACGCCACATCCTGCGGTTGTTCGACAACACAGATCGTCGCCCGATCACGCCCGGAATCGGTGCAGATCGGGCACGGGTCGGTCTCAGTGTAACTTCCGCACACAGAACAGCGCCGAATCGTGTCGTGCAACGTATGGATAAGCGTTGCCAGTCGCTGTGCGTCTCCCTGATCACCGGCCAACAGGGCGTAGGCGATCCGGGTGGCGCTCTTTTTTCCCAACCCGGGGAGGCGAGAGATCGACTGGATCAGTTGTTCAAGGGTGTTTAGCGCCATGGAATATCGATCACGCGCCGCCAAACATCCCCGGGGGTATCGGCAGACCGCCGGTCAGTGACGACAGATTCTCCTGAAGCGCCGCGCGAACCTTTGCCGAAGCGTCGTTATGCGCGGCACGGAACAGGTCCTGGAGCATCTCGCGGTCCTCGGGATCGATCACCTCCGGCGCGATTTCGACGTTAAGAACGGTGAATTCACCGTTCATCTCAATGCGCACCATATCCGCGCCGGCGGAGCCGGTTACCCGCGTCTCCTTGAGCTTCTTCTGCGCCTCCTGCATCGTCTCCTGCAGTTGGCCCATATTCTTCAGCATATCCATCGGATTCATACTTCCCCCTCCACAATTTCGCCACGGAACACTTTTCTGACCATCTCGGTGTGCGCATCGGCGGCGGTGGTCGCCTCGTCGCGCGTGATATTTGTTCCAGCCGCTTCGACGTCATCAACCTCATCCAGCGTCACGATCCTGATTGAGAGCGTATTCACACCAAGTTCAGCGATCGCTGCCTGTTGCACCGCTTCGCGATCCGGCGTCAATGCCGAGGCGCCGAAATCGTCGGCAAAGGCGATCACCAGCGTCTCCGTGTCCAGACGCCAGTACCGCGCGCGTGCCAGGAGTGCCGCCACGCTGATCCGCTGTGTCCGAAACCGCCCGGCGATCGCCTGGATCTGTTCAAATGAAATACCGTCGGTGCGTGGCGGTTCATCAAAATTAACCGGTTCGTCCTCGGTCTCGTTTTCGCTCCCGTTGGCCGGGGCCACGTCTGTTTCGCCGGCCGCAGACGTGGGGCTCACCTCCGCCCCGGCCGGGGCCGCGACAGCCGACTGAACCGATCCGGTAGCATCTCCGGTATGCGCATCTCCGTCCCCATTGTCCCGGCTACGGTGTGCCGCATCGTGCAGGAGTTCTTCCTGGAGGTCGCGAATCTCCTTGACCAACGCCTGGGGAGCAACCGTCCCCGACAGCGACACCAGGCGACTGATCGCAAGCTCCAGATCAAAGCGCTGGTTAATCGAATACCGGAGATCGCGGTAAAGTTGCAGAACGATCTCGTTGGCCTGTTCCAGTTGGTACCGGTTCAGACCGGACCGGACCTGGTCCGGAAGGCGGGCGGGATTCATTCCAAGAATCGCCTCGCGGTCAATTCCGTTGGCCGCCAGCAGCAGCGTTCGCAGGTAGTCGGCAAGGTCGATCGTGAAGCGCTCAACCGGGACACCCGACTGAATCGCGCCGTCCACTATTTCCAGCGCTTCGTCTCCGCGACCGGCAACAACCGCTTCCATCAGTGAATTCAACCGCTCAAGGCCGAGAAGGCCCAGTTTTTCGTGAATCGTGTCCAGACGGATCTCTTCGTGGGAAAAGGCGACCACCTGGTCAAAGAGCGTATACGCGTCGCGAAGGCTGCCGGTGGCCTCCCGGGCGATCCAGGAAAGGGCGTCTTCGTCAGCGGCAATTCCGAGATCGGAGGCAACCGCCGCCAGCATGGAGCGGATCTCCTCCATCGGTATCAGGCGAAAGTTGAACTGTTGGCAACGACTGCGAATCGTCGCGGGAACCTTGTGAATCTCGGTCGTCGCGAAAATGAAGATGATATACGGCGGCGGTTCTTCAATCGTCTTCAACAGGGCGTTAAAGGCGCTGTTGGAGAGCATGTGAACCTCGTCGATTATATAGATCTTGTAGCGAGACGAATTGGGTGCGAACAGCACCTCGTCCTTTATCTCGCGAACGTCGTTGACACTCGTATTGGAAGCACCGTCGATCTCGATAACGTCGAGGGCGGTGCCGCGGGCGATCTCCTCGCTCCCGTCCCACTCTTCGCACCCGTCGGCATTTGGTCCGTCGGGACAGTTCAACGCCTTGGCCAGAATCCGGGCGGCGCTGGTTTTTCCCACCCCGCGGGGGCCGGAAAACAGATACGCGTGGGCGATACGCCCGGAAGAGAGACTGTTCTTGAGGGTGGCAACGACAAACTCCTGACCTACGAGCTCGTCAAACGTTCGAGGGCGGCGACGCGTCGCCGTTACTTCATAGTTCATTCACTCCTCCCGCGCGCCGCCGGCCTGCTTTGGTGCCGGTGCACAAAAAACCCCTTCAGCTCCACCCAAGCGATCTGCGGCACAGGCGACGATCGCTTACCGCTGCTTCCTTCCGGACCTGACGGGGTTGGGCGACGACGACTTGCACAGGGCCCAGGTTTCAACACCGAAGGGGCAAAAAACGGAGAGAGGGGGATTCGAACCCCCGGTACCCGGTTAGGGTACAAACGCTTTCCAAGCGTTCACCTTCGGCCACTCGGTCATCTCTCCAGGACATGAGATGCCCACCGTCGGGCTTCATGCTCATATGCGTACCGTTTCGTTTCACGGAGAGGGTGGGATTCGAACCCACGGTACGGACGAGCCGTACAACAGATTTCGAGTCTGCCCGATTCAACCACTCTCGCACCTCTCCAGATACGAATGTGGTGGCGATACTAACGCGATTCGACGGGGCGTATCAATAGACGATCAGTAGAGGATTCGGTTGAGGGTGGCGATCCGGTCGGTCCAGACAGCTGGTGCCGTGAAGGTATGGGTTCCACTCGCTGAGGTCACAACCAATAGCGGACGGTCCGGGTGCGCTCTTATCGCATCAAAATGCTCTCGCTCCAGGCTACCACCGTACCGGGCGTCATCAACCGTTGCGTAGTATCGACTTAGTTGTGAGAGGGGATACTCCCCATCGCCGGAGATGAAAGTCGCTTCCGCGAGTCCCGCGGCAATCTCCAGGGGAAGGGTGAAGTTTACCTGAACCGGACGGTCGGTTTTTTCTGCGACGATCGTCATATCCACCGGAACACTGGATGCGGTTCCGCGGAACGTGATAGGTCGCAGAAAATACTGTGGACCGTCGGCGGTCACAAATGACGCGATCGGGTCCGGGCCGGAGGAACACGAACCGAGAAAAAGAACGAGCAGCAGGAGGTACACAAGAAGTCGAAGAACGCCGCGGGCTCGGGTCTGCGCCACCGGTAAGAAGCGTGCGCCGCCGGTGTTGGCGTAAAAAAAACCGGCCCGACGAGATCGTCGGGTCCGGTCTGTTCCACGAAAGGAACCGATCATTCGCCGGTAACGGTAGTGGTGAACTTGTGGTACACGTTGAGGATGTTTTGAATCTCAAAATCAACCGTGGAAATCTCGGAGATACCTGCGTTGGAAGCAGCCTGACGGATGCTCGCGTCGACATCACCGATCATTAAAATCAACGAGCCACTGGACTCACCGACTTTCGACCCAACGGGATTGGATGTCGCGTTGACAGGTGCATCAAGGGTGAAACAACCGGTAAGACTCAGAGTCATCACCGCCAGAACAACAAGGACCAAAATTTTGGAAACTTTCATAAACCCTCCTATTGGTTTTGCTACTTACAGGATGGGTACATCTGTCTCCGGTGTCAAGGACGATCAGTAGAGGATTCGGGTGAGGGTGGCGATCCGGACGGTCCGGGTGCGCTCTTATCGCATCATATTTCAGGGGAAACTGAGCCGAGAATTGACAACCTATTGTGATTCCAGACTACCCAGGGAAGACTCAACCATTCGGGCCTTTTCTTCTGCATCCCCCGTTGGTATGACAAACTGCAGAATTCCCGGTCCGTCGGGGTCTTCGACAGGCGCATCGAAAAGGACGGAAAAACTGACATGTTCGGAGGAAACCCTTCGGATCTGGTGAAAGAGTATTCCATTGTGGACGAAACTGGTAAGCTCATCGTCTTCTGATGCCACGAGGGAAGGTGCGGTATCTTCGGCCGAATCCTGAGACTGTAACACGCCAATCAGTAGATATGACGGACCTTCACCGACATACAGGTTCAGGACGTCAATGGGAAGGCCTTCCTGAACGGGGTTATCCTGGACTTCCCAATCCAGAGGCGGACGAATCGAAACGCCCAGTTCCGGAACGGTCTCCGCCGGCCCCACCAGGTCTTCATCAACACGAAAACGAAGGTTTGCCGCTTGGTCCGCCCCGCTTGTAGCGACCTCGTTGCCCCCACCACAACCGGACAAAAGAAAGAGGGCTCCTATCATGAGAGGAAAAAAAACAAAGGCCATCCCCGAGGGGACGGCCTTTTTTTTGCAAAGAATGAACATTAACTACTTAGTAACATTCACCGAACGGGTCTGAACGGTGGCAACGTTGGTAAATATGTTAATGACGACGTCCAACACGTCCTGCTCCGTGGTAATCAGATAGTCTTCGGAGCCATCGGCCATGGCGTAGGTATCCACGTCATTCAACGGAACTAGACCCCACAGAACGTACCACTGCTGTGCTTCCACAGTAGTGCTTCCCTGTGGTCCATCACCAACGATGTGCTCATTGGTCACACAGCCGGCAAGGAACAAGGCGATTACGACAAACAGAACTGATACTTTTAACACTCGGCTCATAGAATCCTCCTGATTGCAATCTTGGAACGACTGGGCGCCGTTGTCAACACGTTTATACAAACATGTTGAATAACCCCAATTCGAAAAATAATAAAAGGGGGTGGTTGTGGTAAGGTAATTTACTCAGTCATTGTTTAAAATCTAAATACTCGCAACGCGAATCATCG
The DNA here is from genome assembly GCA_027859055.1 of Spirochaeta sp. GTDB lineage: Bacteria > Spirochaetota > Spirochaetia > DSM-27196 > Alkalispirochaetaceae > Alkalispirochaeta. Next base: position 30,923 of record JAQIBO010000280.1, on the reverse strand, counting down.
GTGCCGATGCGTCGTTACCGGTAGCCCATCAAAAAAGCCGGAAGCTATGTTTCCATAACCTCCGGCCTCAACCGTGCCTAAGTGGACTCGAACCACCGACCTTTAGATCCGCAATCTAACGCTCTATCCAACTGAGCTATAGGCACATGAAATGTCGTACTTCTACCCGGCGTAGTGCCAGATGAAATACCCGGACGAGCTACCGTCCACACACTCGCGGAGAGGGTGGGATTCGAACCCACGGTACCCGGTAAAGGGTACAACTCCTTAGCAGGGAGCCCGATTCAACCGCTCTCGCACCTCTCCAAATTAGATTCACCTTATCGCATCGCAGTGCAACATACTATCGAGTCGGCGCGTTCCTCGCCGTCCCGGGATCGTTCCTCGGACTTCCCGTATCGTTCCTCGGACTCCGTCCTGCGGTACGATCCGTTTGCGGTACGGACCTTACTTTCGGCGCGCTCCTCGCCTCCGGCTGCGGTGCGCGCCTTACCGGAGAGAGTGGGATTCGAACCCACGGTACCAGCAAAGGCACAACGGTTTTCAAGACCGCCTCCTTAAACCACTCGGACATCTCTCCAGTGTGTCGGTCACTATACTCAGGCGATCATTGCCTTGTCAACAAAAGCCCGGTATAAATGGGGCCATGACACATCACGATCACAAGCCGTTGTTCGTCCAGTTGGACCTGGAGGTCAAAACCTATGACATCGACTTCGCCGGTCATGTCAGCAATATCGTGTACATCAGATGGCTGGAGGACCTTCGGTTTGCGTTGCTGGAAACGTACCTGCCGCTCAAACCGCAGTTGGACGCGGGGTATGCACCAATTTTGACGCGAACCAACATCCAGTACCGCCGGGCGGTTCGACTGTTTGAACCGGTACAGGGACGGATGTGGATTCAGAGCGTCGGGGGTGCCAAGGCGATCATGGCGGCCCATATCGTAGTCAACGAGGAGATCTGCGCCGATGTCGTCCAGGAGGGCGTCTTTGCGGACCTCGAAACGGGCCGGCCGATGCGCATTCCGACGGAACTCAGACGGATCTTTGACGAGTGGCGCGGGTAACCGGGCGTCCGCAACACTACGACGGCCCCGCACGTCCCCAACCGTTCGTCACCTCAGTTCTCCAGTTCACCCTTGAGCTGCGCCGCGAGAAACTGGCTGTACACCTCCCAGGAGTGGTACCCGTAGTTCCCGGCCATCACAAACAGGGACGGCACTGCGCGCGTACGAACCCAACGGTACAGATACGCATCCCGCGCCAGCAGTTGCGCGGCGGTCATTTTGAGCAGTTCCGCCGAGGGCAACTGGTCCCGTTCATACGGGTCTGCACCGTCAACAACCAGGACAAAGTCGGGTACCCCAAACCGATCTTCCATCTGCTCCATCGCGTTTTGCAGACGGAACAAGTACTCTCCCTCCTCGCCCGCGGCGATCGGCACGTCAATTGTACTCGGTACAAATGAGGGATTAGGAGTGCCGTCGGACAGGATCCGCGGCTGGTCCATCGGCCATCCGTCGGCCATGTGGACACTCACCGTCTGTATCGTATCATCGTTTGCCGTGAGCGCCGCGGTTCCGTCACCTTTGTGGGCGTCCACGTCCACCACCCAGGCGCTCTCAATGCTCCCGGCCGCCTGCAGAGCCCGGATCGCGATCACCAGATCGTTGATCGGACAGAACCCTTCACCCCACCCCCGTTGTCCGTGGTGCATCCCGCCGCCAAGGTAGAAGCAGAAACGCTCCGGGTTTTGCACCGCGATCTCGGCGCCGCGCAGCGTGCCTCCGGCAAGGCGCAGGCTCTGGTCACGCAACTCGCACAGGTTGAACCGGGCGCTCTCCGGCTCGTAACGGTGGTTGCGTCCGTCGGTATCCACCAGTTCAAATGTCCGCTGCATCTCAGTCTCACACGGCCCGGAGCCGTCACGGGAAGCGGCGAGAAGTCGGTCGGTATACGCTTCGTCATGGACTCGTACAATTTCACGGCGGGACAGCTTCGGGAGTTCCTCCTCGATCAACCACTGCGGCTCGGAAGCGGCTAGTTCGGGGTCCTCGCGAAGCGACTTGATCGTCCGATCCGCGTTGGAGCCGAGAATCGGAATCTGGATACCGTAGTCGGTCATCGGTCGTCGGGGGAGGCGGTCGTGGAGTATCATTGCGTCACTGTAGTACGGGGAACGGTGTATGGCAACGTTTGAATCCACAATCGAAACGGCTCAGCAACTGATCGGCGCGCGCCTCATCGTCGGGTCGTATCCCGACACCATCGGTGGAATTATCGTGGAGACCGAAGCGTATACGGTCGATGACCCGGCAAGTCATTCGTTTTCCGGGCCCACCCGGCGCAACGCGTCGATGTTTGGTCCGCCGGGACACATTTACGTCTACCGGTCGTACGGGATCCATTGGTGCCTGAATGTGGTAACCGCTCCAGCGGGGGTCGGCGAGGCGGTCCTGATCCGGGCGCTTGAGCCCACCACCGGAATAGACGTGATGGCTCAACGGCGGTTTGGTGCGCATTCCGCCACAACCGACGTCGCCACGCCGACGCTTCGCGCCCTCTGTTCAGGTCCCGGAAAGCTGTGTCAGGCGTTGGGAATCGACGGATCCTGGGACGGTATGGCAATTATACTCAGCGGTGCCGGGAAGGGTTCGGCCGCGGGATCAAACCCGGAGTCGAACTCAGGACCGGCAATATCGATCTGTCTTCCCGACGCGCCATGGTGGAACCGGGAGGTGATCGCCTCGCGACGAATCGGTATCAGCAGGGGAAAAGAGCGCATGTATCGATTTGTGCGTAACGGAAGCCCGTGGCTCAGTCGTCGGTTACCACGAGCTCAACGATTCGATCCAGGTCGTCCATGGAAAGATAGCTGATCTCGATTTTGCCGTGGTCGTTGGTGCCGGTCAGGACCACCCGGGTGCCCAGGCGTTCCATAAGGCGCTGCTGTATCTCTTCCATTTCCACCGTCTTGCGTGGCGCACCGCCGCTTTCGGAACGATCCTTCGGCGCGGTGGACGTGCTTCCGCCAGGGGACGATTCACTACCGGTAGTGGCGTCATTGACAGTGTGGTCGGAAACTGTGGTCGTCGTGGTCGCGGGTGCATCGCTACCACCGCTGAGCAGCGTGAACGCTTCATCGGCGGAACGGCCCTGATTGACGAGGGTTACCAGCCGTTCCAGCGCCCGGACAGAAAGATCTTCCGCGGTGATAATGCGGGTCACATCGGCGATGAGCGAGGAGTCGTCCAGTCCCAGGAGCGTCCGCGCATGTCCCGCTGAAAGCTTTCCGCTATTGGCAAGCTCCTGCGTTTCTTCAGGAAGCCGCAGCAGGCGCAGGCTGTTGGCGACGGCGGGGCGGCTCTTGCCGAGTCGGTGGGCCAGCTCCTCCTGATTGAGACCGGAGCGTTCCATGAGCTCACGGTACGCGCGCGCTTCCTCAATCGGCGTCAGGTTCTGGCGCTGGATATTCTCAATGAGAGCGATCTCCAGCTTTTCATCCTCGGAGAACACCCCCGGGAGAACCGGCACAACGGTCAGCCCGGCGATCGCCGCAGCGCGATACCGCCGTTCTCCGGCGATGATCACGTAGGTGTCGTCGTCCTGCTGTTCCGCAAGAATCGGCTGAATGATGCCGCGTTCCTCTATTGACCGGGCCAGCTCCTGGAGCGTCTCCGGCGCAAACGTTTTGCGCGGCTGGTCCGGGTTGGGCCGCACGCGGTCAAGGGGTACGCTGACAACAGAGTTGATCTCTCCTGCTTCAAGGCTGGTAATGTCGCGGCCCTGCAGGAGCGCGTCAATTCCCTTACCGAGTCGTCGTTGCCGTGACACGTTGGACGACCTCCTCGGCGAGTTTCTGATAACTCCGCGTTCCCACACAGGTGGGATCGTACTGGTTGACCGGTATACCGTGAGACGGCGCCTCGGACAAACGGATGTTTCGGGGAATGATCGTTCGGAACACGCGTTTTCCGAAATAGCCGATAACTTCCTGAACGACGTCGTTGGCCAGCCGGGTGCGCGAGTCGTACATCGTGAAGAGAATACCGAACAGCTCGAGATCACGGTTGAATCCCGTCTGGACACGTTTGATGTTCTGAAGCAGCTGGGTAAGGCCTTCCAGCGCAAAGTACTCGGTCTGTAACGGGATAATACAGTTGTCCGCAGCAACCAGTGCGTTCAGCGTCAGGAGCCCCAGACTCGGCGGACTGTCCACGAAAATATAGTCGTAATCGCCACGGGCGGATGACACCGCTTCACGGAGAAAGAACTCCCGCTTGCTTTCATTCACCAGTTCCACGTTGGCGCCGGTCAGATCGGAACCACCGGTAACAACCGAAAGCCCCGCCTGGGAGGTTTCCTGCACCACGTCGGAAATCCGTTTCTCTCCGCTCAGTACCTGGTAAATCCCCGGCCCTTCCCGGTCTGCACCCACGCTCGACGAGAGGTTGCCCTGCGAATCAAAATCCACAAGAAGGACGGAATGGCCGATCTCCGCGAGGCAGGCACCGAGGTTTGTCGCAGTTGTTGTTTTTCCAACACCGCCTTTCTGGTTTGCGAAAGTAAAAACATTTCCCATTGTATTGACCAGAGAGTATATCCGAACGGTACACATCTGTCACGAGAAGCTAACCGGTCGAATAAATATTCAGCGATTGACCAATGACTGTATATTTTTTACAACTTCATGCACGAATTCAGAAAAGGAGTGTTGTATGAAACGAATGTCACTTGGTCTGCTGGCCATCGCGCTGGTCGCCATGGTTGGACTGGTATCGTGCCAGCCCGAGGACGAAAGCGATGTGGCCACATTGACGGTTGCAACCGACGCCACCTGGCCGCCGATGGAGTTTTTGAACACAGATCAGGAAATAGTCGGTTTTGACATTGACCTGATGAACGCGATCGCTGAAGCGGAGGGATTCAACGTTGAGTTCCAGAACACCGCGTGGGACGGCATCTTCGCGGGTCTTGCCAACGGTGACTACGATGCGGTCATCTCGTCGGTCACGATTACCGATGAGCGCAAACGGACGATGGACTTTTCGACGCCCTATATCAACGCCGGTCAGGTCCTGATCGTCCGCCAGGATGCCCCGTCCGACTGGGAAAGCCTGGAAGATCTTGCCGGTGAATCGGTGGGTGCCCAGATCGGTACGACCGGAGCGATCGAGGTTGGCAACACCGACGGCGTCGAACTGCGAACCTATGACGAGCTTGGCCTGGCGATTGAGGATCTCTCGCAGGGTCGCATCGCCGGCGTGGTTGCGGATACGCCGATCGCCGCGGACTACGTTCTGCAGAACGACAACTACAACGACGTGTTGCAAATCGTTGGTGACGCGTTCACTGAAGAGTTCTACGGAGTGGCGGTGAAGAAGGGCAATGACGAGGTTCTCGAGATGGTCAACGCGGGCCTTGAGGTGGTTCTCAACGACGGCACCGTTGAGGAGTTGAAAGACACGTGGCTTCGGTAAGCGGCGATTCTGATTCCAGGAAGAACACGCAGATTACCATCAGTGATGGAGCGCTGATCCCCGACCGGGGAGAGGCCTCCATTTTTTCTGCATGGCGCATCAGTTTTTTCGGCGCCGTCGGCCTGGTGATTCTTCTTCCTGTTCTCTCACCTGATCCGTACCTCGAGATTATCTCTTTTCTCCCTGACGGAATTCTGCGAACGTTTCAGGTTACGCTGATCTCTATCTTCTTCGCCCTGATAATCGGTCTTATCACCGGACTTGGTCGAATCTCGCGAATTACGTTCGTCAGTCGCCTGGCAACGGTGTACGTCGAGGTCATTCGCGGTATTCCGCTATTGGTGCAGCTGTTCTACATCTATTTCGCTCTCGGTCGGTTTCTCAGTCTTGACCGTATGGTGGCGGCGATCCTTGCGATGTCGGTCTGCTACGGTGCCTACATGGGAGAGATCTTCCGGGCGGGAATTCAGTCGATTCCAAAGGGGCAGATGGAGGCTGCTCTTGCGCTCGGCATGAGTCGGCGCCAGGCGCTGCGTCTTGTTATCATTCCCCAGACGATGCGCGTTATTCTCCCGCCGATCGGTAATGAGTTTATCGCCCTGCTCAAGGACAGTTCCCTCGTATCGATCGTCGCGGTAAGCGATCTGCTTCGCCGTGGTCGCGAGTACGCCTCCACGACGTTCTACTATTTCGAGGCGTACACGATGGTTGCGTTGATCTATCTCGTCTTTACGCTCTTTTTCTCGAAGGCGGTCGCGATCATGGAAGAAAGGTTGGAACACGGTGGCAATTGACAGAATCAGAATAGAAAACGTGACCAAGCGATTTGGTACGATCGAAGCGGTGAAAAACGCATCTCTGACCGTTGCCCGTGGGGAGGTAGTCCTTGTCATCGGACCGTCCGGTAGCGGAAAGAGCACGCTGCTGCGGTGCGTCAACCGTCTCGAGACCGCCACGAAGGGTGACATTTACATCGACGAGGACCGCGTCACCGACCCGCACGGCAACATCCGTCAGATCCGTGAAGAAGTGGGAATGGTCTTTCAGAACTTCAACCTCTTTCCCCATCTCACCGCGCTGGAGAACATCTCCCTGGCACCACGGAAGGTAAAACGGAGTAATAAGGTTACCAGCGCGAAACGTGCGCGTGAGCTGCTCCAGCGTGTCGGCCTTGGTGACAAAGAGGACGCGTATCCCAATCAGCTTTCCGGCGGACAGCAACAACGGGTTGCGATCGCGCGAGCCCTGGCGATGGATCCGAAGGTCATGCTTTTCGACGAACCGACAAGTGCGTTGGATCCGGAGATGATCAAGGAGGTCCTCGACGTGATGCTGCAACTGGCGAAAGACGGTATGACGATGCTGGTGGTTTCCCATGAGATGGGCTTCGCCCGCGCGGCAGCTGATAAGGTCGTGTTTATGGATAACGGCGAAGTTATCGAGGTGGGAACACCCAATCAGGTGTTCGATACACCCGCGGAGGAGCGGACACGTCGCTTTCTGGACCATATTCTCTGACGATTTCCACCATTTTGTAGCTTCAGATTATGAAACTATGTGCCGACAAAGTGGAAAGGGTGTAAGGTACTTGCAGAGTACCCGTAATCGAGTAAAGTGGAATATATGGCGAACGGTGATTTTAATACAAACAAAACGGTCATGAAGAGTTTTCCGAAGATCGAGCTCCATCGACACCTGGAAGGCGCGTTCTCACTCCCGACGCTGCATCGTATCGCGGAAAAGAACGATCTCGGGTACAGCCCGGACATGGCCGAGTTCAAAAAAGCGGTTCAGTTTCCACGGGATTCGGAACCGGATTTCCTGACGTTTCTGTCCAAGTTCAAAAACAACTGGTACCGTTCTCACCAGGATGTCTGGGACATCGTTCACGATTCGGTTCTCGGGTTTGCCGATGACGGCCTGTTCTATATCGAACTCCGCTTCTCCCCGGAGCATTTCGCGCTCCATAACGACTTTGACCGGATGGAAATTACCCGTCTGGTAATTAAGGCCGCAAACACCGCTGCTGCTGCTATCGGACTTCGTATTCGGTATCTGATCACCTTTAATCGCGGTAAACAGGATCAGTACGAGATGATCGATCTGTACCACGCGATTCGGGATCTCGAAATACCGGAGATCGTCGGTATCGATCTTGCCGGGGATGAAACCCAGTATCCCCCGGAGAACTTCACCGAATTTTTTACCACCGTGAAAGACGAGGGTTTGTACGGCGCAACGATCCACGCCGGTGAGGTTACTCCCTCGCACCAGATCTGGGATTCGATCAAGCTTTTACACGCCGCGAGAATCGGTCACGGTACGACCTCAATCGACGATCCGGAGCTCCAGACGTTGCTCAGAGACAGAAAGATCGTTCTGGAGCAATGCATAACCTCGAATTACCAGACCGGTTCCTGGGTAGATGAGCATAACCACCCGTTGGGTCGCCTGTACCGCGCGGGAATTCCGGTGACGATCAACTCCGATGATCCTACGATTCAGGATACCGACCTGACCGATGACTACATGAAAGCGTGCCAGTATTTCGGTTTGTCAATTGATGATCTGGTAGCTCTCAATGTGACCGCTATTGAGGGTGCATTTCTGAATGACCGTGACAAGGCGGAGCTGATGTCCTCCTACCGGAAAGTGGTCAAGCAATTCCGCCTCGAGAACAACCTCTAACTGCCGGCACGTTCGCCACTTTGTTTCACGTGAAACATCTTTGTCACATCGAATCGTCTTCACTGATGATATCAATTGTTCCACGTGAAACATCGTAGATCTGTTTTTGAATCGCTGAAAGCCGATCCCGATCCGCCCACCCGGCGATCGCCACCGATTCCGTGAACGTTTCCTCGCAGATATTTACCCCGTTCGCTTCAAGAACCGACCGAACAGTTTCATGGAGTGGATACGGAACTGTCAGCGAAATGGTGACCAGATCCCGCTTCTCTTTCGTCGTAAGAGCGGCGAAGCACCCTTTTGCCGCGTCCCCGTAGGCGTGTACCAGTCCACCTGTTCCGAGTTTGGTCCCACCGAAATAGCGCACAATTGTCAGGACACAGTCGGTGACACCGCTCCCTTTGAGAACCTCGAGAGCCGGCCGGCCCGCCGTGCCCTTCGGCTCGCCGTCGTCGCTCATTCCAAATTGCCGATTATTTGTGTCTCCAATGGAGAAGGCGTAGACCACATGAGCCGCGTCGGGATGGTCCAGCCGTTTTCGGCCGATCACTCCCTCCGCAGTCTCACGGTCGGTACACGCGTCAATCTCAGCGATGAAGCGTGACCGTTTTACTTCAATCTCAAACCGTGCCGGTTTTTCCGGCTGTTTCATCCTCGTCTGTCACTCGTCCGCGGGCGCGTCGGTTTCGACCGCAGTTTCGTTCGGCTGTTCGTCCGGCTGTTCGTCATCCGCATCACGGTCGGCCGCATCAAGCTTTGCCACACCAACCACGTAATCGGGACGCTCAACGTTCATAACCGATACGCCGCGCGCGCTCCGTCCCTGAATGGAGACGTCTTCCGCCCGCAACCGGATCGTCACGCCTTGCGCGGAAACCGCCATAAAATCGTCGCCCTCCACAACAGGGATAACCGCAACCACTTCACCGGTTCCCCCGCCCTCTTCATGCGGTTCCGTCACGGAAAAAGCGCGCATCCCCTGCCCACCGCGGCCGTGCAACGTGAATTCCGCGAAAGAGGTTCGTTTTCCCGAACCGTATTCAGTAATCAGGAGTACGTATCCGTCGTCCGGTGCGGGACACGCTCCCGCGATCTCGTCACCGCTTTTGAGCTTCAGACCGCGCATCCCGCGGGTATTTCGCCCCATCGTCCGGATATGTTCCTCGTGCAACCGCAGACCCTGGCCGTGGCGACTGACCAGAAGGAGATTGTCATCTCCGGAGGTGAAAAGAACCGTCACCAGCCGATCTCCATCAACAAGCTGGATCGCCCGGATTCCACGGCGGCGCGCGTTGACAAAAGCGCTGCTGCGGATCTTCACCACCTGCCCCTGCGCGGTCGCGAAGAAGAGATTGACCTCCGGGTCAAAATCCTTCATCGGTACCACCGAGGCGATATCTTCGTCCGCGGCGATTTCAAGCAGGCTCTTGATGTGGGTACCCTTCGCCTGCCGCGACGCTTCCGGAATTTCGTGGACCTTCAGGTAGTACGCTTTACCGGCGCTGGTGAAAAACAGAACGTGGTCGTGGGTCGAGCCGATGAAAATATGCTCGATGAAGTCGTCGTCCCGGAGATTACTCGACGAGTTGAGGCCACGCCCTCCCCGGCCCTGCGGTCGGTACGAGCTGTACGGCAGCCGTTTGATGTACCCACGGTGACTGACCAGCACAACCATATCTTCGCGTTGAATCAGGTCTTCAATATCGATCGCCTCAATCTCGCTGTACTCGATATTGGTCCGCCGTTCATCACCGTATTTTTCGGCGACCTCATAGGTTTCGCGTTTAATCAGAGCCCGGAGTTTTTCCTCGCTTCCCAGGAGTTCCCGGAGCTCCCGAATGAGCGCCCTGACCTCTTCGAGTTCATCGACGATCTTTTTTGTTTCCAGACTGGTGAGTTTCTGGAGGCGCATATCGAGGATCGCCTGCGCCTGCCGTTCCGACAGTTCAAACGTGCTCATCAGCCCGTTGCGAGCGGTCTCGACATCGGCGGATTCCCGGATGATTCGAATCACCTCATCGATGTTGTCCAGGGCGATCTTGAGACCGATGAGGATGTGTTCCCGCTCCTCAGCCTTCCGAAGATCGAATTGGGTCCGACGAGTCACCACGTCGTGGCGATGTTCGATAAACGCCCGGACGATGTCCTGCAGCGTCAGTACCCGCGGGCGCCCATCCACAAGCGCCAGGGTATTGACGTTGAAATTGACCTGCATCTGCGTGTGCGTGAACAGCTGGTTCAGGATCACCTTGACGTTGGTATCCCGTTTCAGCTCGATCACAATTCGCATTCCGTTGCGGTCCGATTCGTCGCGAAGATCCGCAATTCCGTCGATCTTCCGGTCGTGAACGAGGTCGGCGATCCGGGTTATCAACGTGGCCTTGTTGACCATATACGGAATCTCGTGGACGACGATAACCTCGCGGCCCCGTTTGTTTTCCTCAATGACGAAGCGCGCGCGAACCGGGATCCGTCCCTTACCGGTGCGGTAGGCGTTGCGGATTCCCCGGGTTCCGTAGATCGTTCCGCCGGTGGGAAAATCGGGACCCTTTATGTACGCGTTCAGCTCGTCGTTGGTGATCTCGTCGTTGTCAAGCATCGCCGCCACACCGTCGGCGATCTCGCGTAAATTGTGCGGGGGGATATTGGTCGCCATACCAACGGCGATTCCAGACGCTCCATTGGCCAGCAGATAGGGAAACGCGGCGGGGAGTACCAGCGGCTCCTCGTCGGAGTCGTCGTAGTTGGGTCCGAAATCAACCGTTTCCTTGTTGATGTCCCGGAGCATCTCTTCGGCAACCCGCCCCATGCGCGCTTCGGTATAACGCATCGCCGCGGGGGGATCACCGTCTACCGAGCCGAAGTTCCCCTGCCCGTCCACGACGGGGTAGCGCATGGAGAACTCCTGAGCAAGCCGGACAAGCGCATCATAGACGCTCTGATCACCATGGGGGTGGTACTTACCCAGGACGTCTCCAACGATACGTGCCGCCTTCTTATAGGGGCGATCGGAGCGAAGCCCCAGGCCGTTCATTCCGTACAGAATCCGTCGGTGAACCGGTTTCAACCCGTCGCGGACATCCGGCAACGCCCGGCTGACGATAACGGACATCGCGTAGTTCAGGTAACTTTCTTTTACTTCATCTTCGATCGCAACGGGTATAATACGATCCATATTCTGACGGTCAGACACTGGGTTCTCCTGTTTTCTCAGACATCGAGATTACTGACCGCCAGGGCGTTCTGCTCGATAAACTCTCGACGCGGGGCGACGTTTTCCCCCATCAGCGTGGTGAACACCTCATCGGCCTCTACGGCGTCCTCGCTGCGGACTTGCATCATTTTCCGGGTGGCGGGGTTCATCGTGGTTTCCCACAGTTGCTCCGGGTTCATCTCTCCCAGCCCCTTGTAACGTTGAATGCCCAATTTGCCCTCGGTGACGCCTTTGCGATCCGTTATCTCTGCCACGATCCGCGCTCGTTCGGCGTCGTTATAGGCGTAGTGCTGCTCTTTTCCGGAGGTGATCTTGTACAGCGGCGGCATCGCGATAAAGACGTTGCCCGCCTCCACCATCGCCGGCATATACCGGAAAAAGAACGTCAGCAGCAGCGTTCGTATATGCGACCCGTCCACATCGGCGTCCGCCATAATGATCACTTTGTGGTACCGCAGTTTGGACAGGTCAAAGTCCGCACCCACGCCGGCACCGAGGGTGGTGATCACCGGCTGCAGCTTGTCGTTGCCCAACACCTTGTCGATCCGCGTTTTCTCGACGTTGAGCATCTTGCCCCACAACGGCAGGATCGCCTGGAACTCCCGGTCTCGCCCCTGTTTGGCGCTTCCTCCGGCGGAGTCACCCTCAACGATGTAGACCTCAACCTTTGCGGGATCACGCTCACTGCAGTCCGCCAGTTTTCCGGGCAGTCCGGTGCTTTCAAGAAAGCTCTTGCGTCGGGTGAGATCGCGGGCGCGCCGGGCAGCCTGCCGAGCTTTGGCAGCTAACACCGTCTTTTCGAGAATCGCCTCTACCACTTTCGGGTTTTCATCGAAAAAGTGGCTCAGGCTTTCGTTGACCTGGCTTTCCACGATTCCGCGCACTTCACTGTTGCCGAGTTTCGCTTTTGTCTGTCCTTCAAACTGCGGATCCATCACCTTAACGGATATCACCGCGGTGAGGCCCTCACGGACGTCGTCACCGCTCAGGCTTTCGTCCATCTTCTTGGCGTGCTTGCTGCGTTTCAGATAGTCGTTGAACGTGCGCGTCAGCGCGCCCCGAAACCCGCTCATATGGGTTCCACCCTCGCGGGTGTTGATATTGTTCACAAAGGAGAAGACGATCTCGTTGAACCCGTCGTTGTACTCGATTGCGATCTCCATCTCCACGTCGTCCCGACGCGCCTCAAGATAGATCGGTTCGTCCTGAATCGTGTTCTTGTTTTTGTTGAGGTACTGAACAAACTCCCGAACACCGCCGTCAAACTTGAAATCATGCCGTTTGGCCTGGGGAAGCCGAAGATCCTCAATCGTAATGCGGACGCCCTTGTTGAGAAACGCCAGCTCCCGCAGGCGATGCGACAACACATCAAAGCTGAACGTTACCGACTCAAAGATCTCGTCGTCCGGACGGAAGACAACTTGCGTTCCCGTCAGTTCAGTATCGCCGAGGATTTTGACCGGTTCCTGCGCGGCGCCGCGATGGTACCGCTGGAAGTAGATCTTTCGGTTCCGGTAGACGCGAACCTCACACCATTCCGACAAGGCGTTTACCACAGAGATACCGACGCCGTGCAAACCGCCGGATACTTTGTACGAGTCCTTGTCGAACTTGCCTCCGGCGTGCAGGCGGGTCATCACCACCTCAAGGGCGCTCAGGTTTTCTCCAGTGTGTATATCGATGGGAATACCACGGCCGTCGTCAACGACGGTTATCGTGTTGTTTTTCCCGATCGATACGGAGATCGTTGAACAGTGGCCGGCAAGCGCCTCATCAATACTGTTATCCACCACCTCATACACGAGGTGATGCAAACCATCGGTTCCGGTGCTGCCGATGTACATACCCGGGCGTTTCCGGACCGGTTCCAGTCCGGTAAGGATCTGGATGTTTTCTGCTGAATAGTTTTCGGACATTTTTTTCCTTCGCGAAGTTGCCATATTATAAGGAATTACCCGGTCTTCGTAAACTGCCACACCCGTTCCGACAAAACGGTTCTTTTTTGGTGGATATCGTGTGGATATTATGGGGATAACTTTCCTGTAGGATCCTCAAACCTATCTATAAACAGAACTTACACCATGTGGATACTGTGGACACTGATGTCCCCATTTCAACCGAACCCGGTTAACCGGCGGTATATCGGGAAATTCGAAGAATTTTTCCATGTTTTCTAGCTGGAAAAGCGGACAAGCTATGCTATGATTCTCGGCTGTCATAACTGGGAGATAACAAACTACATGTGGATAAAATGTGGATAAGCTGAGGGTAATATGAGCGACTGGCAGGACAACCGAGTTTTCTGGGACGAGGCGTTGAAGCACATCGAGCATCAGGTCTCGGAACAGGAATTCGTGATGTGGTTCCAGCAAATACAGTATACGCGATCAGAAGAACAGACGATCACCGTCGCCGTTCCCTCTTCATTCTATCGCGATCAGGTCAAACAACGATACCTGGATCTGATCGAAAGCAAGCTCCACGAGCTTTCCGGGCGTTCGTTCCAGATCGATTTCGAGATCGAACGGGCCGAGTACACCGCACCCGCACGGAAACGTTCCGGCCCCGCCTCGGTGAAATCTGCGTCAAACAACCCCGCAACCGGAGAATCAACGAAACACGCGGTTACGGCAACACGATCTCCCGCACCGAAACCGGATCGTCGCCAGTCCGCGCCGGGGTTGAGTGCGGAATACACCTTTGAACACTTCGTTGTCGGTGACAACAACCGGTTTGCCGCCAATGCGGCGATGGCGATCGCCAACAACCCGGGCACCACCTACAACCCCTGTCTGATCTACGGTGGTGTGGGGCTTGGCAAGACGCATCTGCTCCAGTCGATCGGTAACTCCGTCTGGCAACGAGATGCGGAACAGCGCATCGTCTACGTGACCGCAGAGGATTTCACCAACGAGTTCATCCGTTCCATTCAGGAAAACCGGACTCACATGTTCAAAAACAAGTACCGCAACGCCGACGTCCTGCTGATCGATGACATCCACTTTTTGCAGAAAAAGAACGAAACGCAGGAGGAACTGTTCCACACGTTCAACGCGCTGTTTGACGCCAAGAAACAGATGGTGTTTACCTCGGACCGCCCGGTCAGTGAGATAAAGGATATCACCGAACGGCTTCAGAACCGGTTTACCCGGGGCCTTACGGTGGACCTCCAGCCCCCGCAAACGGAAACGGCGATCGCTATTCTCAAAAAGAAGGCGGAAAAAACGGGAATTCACGTTCCCGACGATGTTATCAATCTGATCTGTCAGAAGATAACCACCAACGTTCGCGACCTGGAAGCCGCGCTTACCCGGATCATCGCCTATGCGGAACTGGTCAATAAAGAGGTTTCTGTTGACGTGGCTCAGCGCCAGTTAAAAGACTTTTTCTCCAGTCCGTTGCAGAACAACATCACCGTCGACGTGATCCAGCGAACCGTTGCCGACTATTTCAACCTGTCTCCCAACGAACTGAAAGGGAAAAAGCGGACGCGGCAGGTCGCGTTTCCCCGCCAGATCGCGATGTTTATCGCCCGGGAAATCACCGAAGCGTCGATGACCGACATCGGTCTGGAGTTTGGCGGCCGCGATCACACAACGGTTATGCACGCCTATCAACGCGTGGAAAGCCGCATGCGTACCGACCCCACCATCGAAGACGTTTTACAGACGCTCAACCGCAGAATCAAGGAAGAAGGAAGCCGCGCATAATGGGGATAGGTTCCGGGTTAACCCGGTATAACCGGGGGAACGTTTCATCCGGTGTGGACAAGTGGATAACACCGGGATACCTGTGTCGTAGTTATCCGCCCCGTATCGGCTTGTATCGCAACAACTTGAATGACTTTTCCACAAATGCACGGACCCTACTACTGCTACTACTATCTTTTATATATAATCCACTAGGGAAAGGAGCATGAATAACCGTGAAATTCACCGTTGAACGAGACCAGATTATCCGAGAAATCCAGGTTGCCCAGGAGATCATCTCCTCACGATCAAACATGTCGATCCTCTCCAACGTCTTGCTTCAAGCACAGGAAAGCACCCTTACCGTGCGGGCGACGGACCTCAAAGTCAGTTTTGAGACGACACTTCCGGTGACCGTTACGGAACCGGGAATCACCACCGTGTTCTGTGACAAGCTGCTTGGGATCCTTCGATCGGTTCCATCGGGGGAGATAGAGTTCGAGCAGAACCCCCAGAACACCGGGGAGAACTTCGTAATCAGACCGAAGTTCAAGAAGATCGATTTCAAACTGCGCAGTATCGCCGCGGACAAGTTTCCCGAGATTCAGACCCAGGCTCCTGACGGGTATTTCGAGTTCCCGCAGGATCAGTTCATCGAGATGGTTTCCCAGACTGTTTTCGCCGTTTCCGACGATGAGACGCGGTTTTTCATGAACGGCGTTTACCTTGAACCGGATGGTGATACCCTCGTCATGGTTGCCACCGACGGACGGCGTCTTTCGTACATCGGCCAGGATATGCCGGAGGGCTTGAGTGACTTCGCCGGGGTCATCATTCCGCCCAAGGTACTGAATCTGGTAAAACGGCTTGCCAGTGGAGAGGGAACGCTCCGGATGGCGGTCGCGGACAAACACGTCTTTTTCGATTTTGAAAACCATCTTATCTCCTCCGCGCTGATCGACGGGCAGTTTCCCAACTACCGGCGCGTCATTCCGGAAACACAGCACTACTCTGTGGTGGTGGACAAAACCGAGATGACCGAAGCGCTCAAACGGGTATCCTTGCTGGTGGAGAAATCCCGGCGGATCTATCTGGAGCTCTCGTCAGGACAGATGCAGATTCGGAGTGAAGAGAGCGAAATCGGAATTGCCCGTGAAGATATCCCCGTGGAATTTGACGGCCCGGAGACAACGGTGGCGCTCAATTACACGTACCTCGTGGATCCGCTGCGCGTCATCGACAGTGATACGATATCGATCCACTTCACCGAAGCCAACAAGGCGATCACGATCTATTCGGAACCGCGGGAACGGTATTTCCATATCGTGATGCCGATGCAGATTCAGTAGCCGATAATCGTTCGTGGCGTTTCAACGCGTCCGGTACTACCAGTTCAGAAACCTGCAGGACGGAGTGATCGAACTTCCGGCCCGGCAGGTTTTTTTACGTGGGGAAAACGGACAGGGAAAAAGCAACTTTCTGGAAAGCTTGTACATCCTCAGTTACGGCGGAAGTTTCCGCACCCGCCGGGACGCCGAGTTGTGCCGCACCGGTGAACGGGAAATGGCTCTTGACGGTACCGTGACGAATCCAGACGGATCCCATGAGATAAAGATTCGCTACCAGGAGGGAAAAAAGCGCATCCTCCTTGACGACTCTCCGGTAAACGACCGGCGTGATATGGTTACCACGATTCCGTCGGTGATATTTCGCCACGACGATATGGGCTTTGTAAACGGTTCCCCGGATATGCAACGCTGGTTCGTGGACCAGACGTTGAGCATGAATCGCCCCGTCTACATCGACGATCTTCGCCGGTATCGCATCATTCTCAAAAATCGGAACCACGCGATCAAAAACGAACAGTACCAGCTCATGGAGATCTACGACGACGAGCTTGCCGAGGCGGGGTTGCTCATCCAGGAGCGGCGTTGCGACGTGGTCACCGCGTTTAACGAGGTGTTCAGTGAAGACTTTCGCGAGATATCAGGTCTTGGCTCCACGCTGGAACTGGAGTACCGGCCAAGCTGGCGCGGGCTGACGGGCGTTGCGGAGGTACGGGCGGAACTCGCGTCGCGGCGGGAGCAGGAACGCAACTTGCGGACCACCACCAGCGGACCACACCGCGACCGGGTTCTCTTTCGATACGACGGTCGCGATTTTCTGCAGATCGCTTCAACCGGGCAAATTCGTCTGGTGGCTCTCATTCTCCGGGTGGCTCAGGCGCGCTTTTACGCACGGCACAGCGGTCGGGACCCGGTGCTTCTCCTTGACGACGTACTCCTGGAACTTGATCCCGCCCGGCGGGCTCGGTTCGTCGATCGACTGCCGGCGGCGGAACAGCGAATCTTTACGTTTCTTCCCGGGGAACCCTATGACGCTTATCGAAACGACGAGACATTGGTATATTCGGTAGACGATGGCACCGTACGGAGAGAGTAGCGCACAGGACCTGGTTGTTCGTTTTGTGGAATCGATCGGTATTCGCGATGAAAAGGGCGTGGTTCCCTTTGTCCGTGCGTGGCCGACGATCGCCGGGAGAGACCTGGCGGCGCACTCCCAGATCCTTGACGTGAAAAACGGCGCGCTCCTGGTGGGCCTTGATCATCCGGCGTGGTTGCAACAAATGCAAATGCAGCAACGGCGAATCGTGAAGATGGTTCAACAGCAGTTTCCCGCCCTGGAGATTCGGTATCTCCATCTCATGGTGGTGGACAAGCTGGATCCATCGGTTCGACCGGACGTATCGCCGGAACAACCCTCGTCGGAGGGCGCCTCGGAAGCAGCTGGGACAGGCGAAACAGAAGGCCAGTCCGATGGGGATCACGAATCCGTGGAGGATGCTCCCGACGATGAAATCGTGACCGCAAGCGAAGATCCGGACTTTCTTGCGCGACTGGAACGCCTCGGAGAGGCAATTCGACGTAAGAATCCCGAGTGAGAGCGCCTGCCGGGCGTATGCGTAGATTGACACAGCCGGAATCCGGTCGGTATACTCCCAGCTCTGTTACGAATTAGACGAGGAGAAGACGAATGAAGCGAACGTATCAGCCGAGTCGCGTCAAACGTAACCGTAAGTACGGCTTTCGCGCCCGCATGAAGACCAAGGGTGGTCGGCTGGTTCTTAAGCGCCGCCGGTTGAAGGGGCGTAAGAAACTTAGCGTTGCGGATGAGAAAAAGCCTTACTAAGGCGGAAATATTACGAAAACGACGTGATATTGAACGTGTTTTTTCGGCAAAACACGCGTACCGTATGAAGGGGCTCCACCTGCGTGTTGTGGAAAACAGTTTAGGGTGGAGCCGGGTTCTATTTGCCACAACACGCGCGTTTTCCGGTGCGGTGGCCCGCAATCGGGCCCGCCGGCACATCCGGGAGGCGTACCGTCTGTTAAAACAGGATATTCAGGGGCACTATGATATCGCCTTCGTGTTGTATCCGGGTTCGCACGACTTCACCGATCGTCAGGCTCAAGTTGAGAAACTTCTACATCGGGCGGAATTGTTGCCGTCCGGGTAAGGACACATAATGGAAAAGAACACGCTTCTCGCGGTGGTTCTCTCGGTGGTCGTGATCAGCGTCGGGTTTATGGTGCAGAACACTTTGTACCCCCCCGAGGAAACTGCACAGACAGCCACCGCCAGCCAACCGCAGCAGAATGAACAGAGTGGGTCGACCGGTTCCACGGGAACGACAGATTCAACGGGAACGACTGCCGACAACACCGCCGTTCAATCGACGGAAGAGAGTCGTCAGCAGATCGGCAACCCGATTCAACCGGTTCCGGAAGACGGCATCAGCCTCGAACCGATCACCTACGAAAACGATACCCTTCGTGTGACGTTTGACCCTGTCGGAGCTCGGGTCACATCGCTGCGCCTGTTGGAACATCCTGACGGTGATGAACCGGTGGAAATGGTGCTGCAGGGCGACACCAATCGGGCGGCCTTTGAGATGAAGTTCGGAAACGACCAGGCACCGCCGGTGATGACCGCGTTTCGCCGGGCCGACAGCACCGATTCCAACGTTGTCTCCTTTCAGCGCGATTTCTACGTGCAGGGCGCCCCTGATCAGCCGTTTACCGTTACCCGGACGTACCGGTTCTATCCCGGTGAATACGTGATCGAGGTGGGGGTGGAAATCCAGAACTCGGTTAACACCTTTGTTCCGTTGGACTTTGACGGAAGCGCCTACACGATAACCTATGGACCGCAGATCGGTCCGTCCTACGATACGCTCGACGGACGAAACGAATACCGAAACTTCTACTACTACGACGGCGACAAACGGCAGAACGTCCGGATGCGGGGAGAAGAGCGCGAAACGCTGACCGAACGCGTCCAATGGGCCGCCCTGTCGGGTAAGTACTTTGCGGTTATCGCAATTCCCGGTGCGGTGGACTACACCTGGGCGTTTTCCAGTATCATTCCTCCCGGTCTCGAAGACGGTCACACTCTGTCGATGACGCGCCCGGTGATCCGTTCGGCGGCCAATCGCGACACCTTCCGCTTTTACGTGGGACCCAAGGTTCACCGTGTTCTGGATCGCTATAACCGCGCCGATGAAAACACCCTCGGCCTTCGCAACCTGGATCTCGATCAGGTGCAGGACAGCCGCTTTCTGTTCGGGTGGCTTGAAAATATTCTCAAGTTCCTGATGCAGATAATCTACCGCTTTGTTCCCAACTACGGTATCGCAATCATCATTCTCACAGTTCTGGTCAAGTTGCTCCTCTTCCCGCTGACCCACAAGAGCTACGAGAGTACCAGCAAGATGCAGGAACTGAATCCGAAGATTCAGGAAGTCCGGGAGAAGTACAAAGATAATCCGCAGAAGATGAACCAGGCGATGGCGGACATGTACAAGACAGAGGGGGTGAGCCCGCTTGGCGGCTGTCTCCCGCTCGCGCTTCAGTTTCCGTTTTTTATCGCTATGTTCGGTGTGTTCAACAACCACTTCGATCTGCGCGGCGCCACCTTCATCCAGGGGTGGATTACCGACCTCTCCGCGCCGGAATCGATTCTCAGCTTCGGTTCGTTCACCCTTCCGTTTCTCGGATGGAACGATCTGCGCCTGTTGCCGATTCTGTTTGTCGGAAGTCAGTTGCTTTCGAGTAAACTGATGCAAAATCCTGCGGCCGGGACCAGTTCCGGTCAGATGAAGTTTATGCAGTACGGGATGCCGATTATGTTCTTCTTTATCCTGTACAATATGCCGAGCGGACTGCTGGTCTACTGGATCTTTTCCAACGTTTTGACCGTTGGACAGCAGTTCCTCATTAGTCAACGTCGCAAACGCCACGCAACGGAGTAAATATGGTAAGAGAATTTGAAGGTCGTTCCGAACAGGAAGCGATCGACGCGGCGGTGGAGGCCCTCGGGATTGACCGCCATGAATTTGAAGTCGAGATTCTGGAAACCCAGAAAAGCGGATTTCTTGGATTGAACCGGTCCACCCGTATTCGGGTGCATTTTCCCGACGGACTTGTACCGGATGAACCGGTCGTGGCCCCGCCGCTCGCTGCCCGGGGGGATGATGGTGATAATAACGCTGCGGCAACGCGGTACGGCAATACCAGCCCCGACCCGGAAACGGACTTTGAGCACGGAGTTGTTGATTTCGTGACGACCGTCTGTGAAAAGATGGGCTTTCCCGCTGAAGTGAAAATCATGTACCGCGAACCGGCGAAACTGGGACTGCGGCTGGATAGTGAGCACGCCAACATTCTGATCGGTCGAAAAGGAAAAAACCTTGACGCCCTGCAATTATTGGCAAATGTGATCGCCGGACGATTTGAAGATTCGGGAATCAAGGTTATTCTGGATACAGAAGGGTATCGGGGTCGCCGGGAGGAACAGCTGGTTCGTCTGGCGCAGAAGGTTGGGGATCAGGTGCTTCGGACTCGGGGAAGCAAACTGCTTGAACCGATGAACCCGTTTGAGCGCCGGTTGATTCACACAACGCTCAACGACATCGACAATCTGGGCACCGAAAGCGAAGGCGATGGATTGTACAAGCAGGTTCGGATCTTCTACCGCGGCGCTGGACGGTAAATTGTGGATACCTTGTGGATAACCGGGTAGACCGATACACACGCATGTAGGTATTGACGCTATAATAATGTCAGATATTGACATTTTGTAGGGGAAACCGGGAGGCGGATCGGGGATTCCGTCTACCTGGTTTCGGAAAGAGAGGATCCCCGCCTGTGGAAAAGCGGTGGATAAAAAGAGGAGAGCACGATGAAGTTTGATGAAACAGTACGGTACCAGGAAAGTCACGAGTGGGCACGCGCGGACGGAGATGTCATGACCGTCGGGATATCCGACTACGCCCAGGATGAACTGGGGGATGTTGTCTTTGTCGAGCTTCCTGAGGTTGGGACCACGATGAAGCAGGGCGATGCGTTTGGCGTCGTTGAGAGCGTCAAGGCTGCAAGCGATCTGTACATGCCCGCCGGCGGTGAGGTTGTCGAAGCCAACGAGGTACTGAAAGACACCCCGGAAAAGGTCAACGAAGATCCATTTGGCGACGGCTGGATTATCAAGGTGAAAATGACCGATCCGAGCCAGCTCGACTCCCTGATGGACTCAGCTGCGTACAAGACGTTTACCGAAGGTCTTAACGACTGAACCGCAGCGACTTGGTAGTCAGGCCTGAAAAACGATTATAACCGTCATATAATGCGCCCGCCGGACTCTATGGAGTTCGACGGGCGTTTTGTGTGTCTGCCGATACCGGGACGGCGGATGCTGAAATTACCAGTGTGAGACCACGCAGCTGAAGAAAAGTCGCCAACTGTTGCCGATAGACCGATGCAACGTGTACTCTATAGCGACCGTTGTTCACCGTTTGAACAAAGACGTTACAAACCAATGATAGGAGTTAGATATATGAAGACACAGACAACAGGACCGGTTACGACCGACGTCCCGTATCGCGTTAAAGACCTTGCCCTGGCCGACTGGGGGCGTAAAGAAATCATCATGGCGGAGTACGAGATGCCCGGGCTTATGGCAACGCGCGAGAAGTACGGCGTTGAAAAGCCGCTTGCCGGGGTACGGATTGCCGGAAGCCTGCACATGACGATTCAGACCGCTGTACTGATTGAAACGCTTGTGGAGCTGGGAGCGGATGTCCGCTGGGCGAGCTGCAACATCTTTTCCACCCAGGACCACGCGGCGGCAGCGATCGCGGTCGGACGGCCGGAACGGGGCGGATCGGTAGAAAACCCGGCGGGAACGCCGGTGTTTGCCTGGAAGGGTGAAAGCCTTGAAGAGTACTGGGAGATGACGCTCAACGCGGTGAGCTTTCCCGGCGGTAAGGGGCCGAACCTGATCGTCGATGACGGTGGCGACGCCACCATGCTGATTCACAAAGGCGTGGAGCTGGAAAAGGGTTCCGACTGGGTCAATACGCCCTCCGGAAGCCACGAAGAGACGGTGATCAAAGCGCTTCTGAAGCGTGTACACGCCCAGGACCCGGAGTACTTCTCCGCGTTGGCCTCGGAATGGCGCGGCGTCAGCGAAGAGACCACCACCGGCGTTCACCGGTTGTACAAGATGGCCGAAGAGGGATCGCTCCTTGTTCCGGCGATTAACGTCAACGACAGCGTTACCAAAAGCAAGTTTGACAATCTGTACGGCTGCCGGGAAAGCCTGATTGACGGTATCAAGCGCGGAACCGATGTGATGATCGCCGGAAAAACCGCGCTTGTGTGCGGATATGGCGATGTCGGAAAGGGCAGCGCCCAGAGCCTCCGAAGCCAGGGAGCACGGGTAATCGTTACCGAGATCGACCCGATCTGCGCGCTTCAGGCGTCGATGGAAGGATTTGAAGTCAACACGCTCGAGGAAGCACTTCCGGAAGCGGATATCTTTGTGACCGCGACGGGAAACCGGGACATCATCACCGTTGATCACATGCGCCGGATGAAAAACCAGGCGATCGTGGCGAACATCGGCCATTTTGATAACGAAATCCAGGTGGAACCGCTGAACGCCGCCGAGGACGTGACCCGGGATACGATCAAACCACAGGTGGACAAATACCACTTCTCCGACGGTCACGAAATCTACCTGCTTAGTGAAGGTCGCCTGGTGAACCTTGGAAACGCCACGGGACACCCCAGCTTCGTGATGAGTAACAGTTTCACTAACCAGACACTGGCGCAGATCGACCTGTGGAAGAACCGTGACGCCTACGAACCGGGAGTTCGTGTTCTGGACAAGCGATTGGACGAAGAGGTTGCCCGGCTTCACCTGGAAAAACTGGGTATTCATCTGAGTAAATTGACGCCGGAACAGTCGGACTACATCAACGTGCCGGTAGACGGACCGTTCAAATCCGACTGGTATCGGTACTAAGGAGAAGCAGCGATGAGCGATCGACGATATCTGTTTACCTCTGAAAGCGTCAGTGAAGGCCACCCGGACAAGCTTGCCGACCAGATCAGTGATGCGGTTCTTGACGCCTGCCTGAACGATGACCCCGCAAGTCATGTTGCGTGTGAGACGTTTACCACCACCGGAATGGTCCTGGTCGGTGGCGAAATCACCACCAATACGTATGTCGATGTTCAGGAGGTCGCCCGCGGCGTGGCAAAGCGCGTCGGCTACGACGATCCGGCGTACGGTCTCGACTACGAGTCGATGAGCGTCATGAGTACGATTCACTCGCAAAGCGCCGACATCAACCAGGGTGTCGCCGGAAGCGGCCTCAAGGAGTATGAGGGCCAGCAGGGCGCCGGCGACCAGGGTATGATGTTTGGCTATGCCTGCGACGAGACGCCGGAACTGATGCCGGCGCCGATCAGTTACGCCCACCAGCTGCTTCGTCACGCGGCGGACCTTCGCAAGAACGGGGAGATCACCTGGATGCGCCCGGACTCCAAAAGCCAGGTCACGGTGGAGTACAACGGAAACACCCCGAAGCGGATCGATACGGTGGTTATCAGCCACCAGCACGATCCCGAGGTGACCCATGACCAGATTCGCGAGTCGGTGATTACCAACGTGATCCGCCCGATTCTGGAACCCACGGGTCTTCTTGATGATAAGACGCGGTTTTTTGTGAACCCCACCGGTCGGTTTGTTGTAGGCGGTCCCCACGGGGATACCGGTCTCACCGGGCGCAAGATCATCGTGGATACCTACGGCGGGATGGGTCGCCACGGCGGCGGCGCGTTTTCCGGAAAGGATCCCAGTAAGGTTGACCGCTCCGCGGCGTATATGGCGCGGTACGTGGCAAAAAATATCGTCGCCGCCGGCCTCGCGCGCCGGGCGGAGCTTCAGTTGGCGTATGCGATCGGCGTTCCCTTTCCGGTGAGCGTCATGGTTGAAACGTTCGGAACCGGAACGGTACCGGAGGAAAAGATCGCCCTGGCGGTGGAAAAGACGTTTGACCTTACCCCCGGGGGAATCGTAAAGACCCTGGATCTGCTTAAACCGATCTACCGGTCTACCGCGGCGTATGGTCACTTTGGCCGCGACGGCTTCAGCTGGGAAAAAACCGACAAAGTCGACGCCCTGCAGAATGCGGTTTGATCTGAACAATGGCGCACATGACACCCCGCGTTGCCGAGCTGCTCAGCGCCGAACCGACGATCTTCAGCTTTGAGTTTTTTCCGCCAAAGACGGAAAAAGGTTGGGGGCGGCTGTTCCGGACGATCGGAGCGGAGCTCCTGCCGCTGGAACCGGCGTACGTCAGTGTTACCTACGGCGCCGGGGGTTCAACCCGGAAACAGACTCACCAACTGGTGACGCGCATTCAGGAGGAGTTTGGCCTCACCGTGGTTGCGCACCTCACCTGCGTCGGGTCCCTCAGGGATGAGATCGACGCAATTCTCGCTGAATACGACCGGGCGGGGGTGCACAACATCCTCGCCTTGCGCGGCGATCCGCCCGCGGATACCGAGGTTCGTACCGCCATGACAGAGCGCCTCGGTACCGACGGTGAAGGCAGCCGTGATTTCCCCCATGCGGCGGACCTTGTCGCCTATATCCGAAAACAGTATCCCCACTTTTCCATCGGTGTGGCGGGATTCCCCGAGGGTCATCCGGCGACCCCCAACCGGCTGCGCGAAATCGAACTGCTGAAGGCCAAAGTGGAGGCCGGTGCCGACTACATCGTGACGCAGCTGTTCTTTGATAACCGTGACTACTTTGACTATATGGCACGCCTCCGGCTGGCGGCGATCAACGTTCCGGTTGTTCCGGGTATTATGCCGATTACCAGTCGCCACGGGATGGGGCGAATGGCCGATCTCGCGGCGGGTGCCCGGTTCCCCGCGCCGCTCCTGCGGGCAGTGTCCCGCGCGCGGGACGACGAGGCGGTAGGCCGCGTCGGAACGCACTGGGCGACGGCGCAAATTGCGGAGCTTCTGTACGCAGATGTTCCCGGCATACACCTGTACACCCTGAACAACTCGAGCTCGACGATCGATATATGCCGGAACCTCGGCCTGGACAGCTATCGGGTGGAATCGTAACCGCGTCAGCAGCCGTCGTGTCAGTAATGGTGGCCCAGGCCGATGAATATCTCCCGGGCGTCCGATGACAGTGGTGCTGCACCCTCGTTAATCTCTACCAGATCGAATCCGAGGGACCCGCGGACGTACAGGCTTCTGGCAAAGAGCGGAAATCCCACAATTTCTATACCCGCGCCGTAGCGCAGATCGCGGCTGGCGTCAAATGCCGTCTTCTCGTAAAAGTCGCCGCGAAGATCGCGGACGTAGGCGATATCAAAAAAGGTGCCGAACTGAGCCTCAAAGATCGGCTCCAGCGTCCAGAACGTGATTATCGCGTCAAGATTCAGAAACAGCCCGAGATCGCCGTTCATCGTATCGTTGAGAACACCGCGCGCCGCCTTCGCGGCATCGTCCTGTTCCTCGTCGGCGCCATCGATCAGGTAAAACCCGGAAAAGCCGGCGCTGAGACCCGCTTTTGGCCACACATCTTCCGACGGTTGCCACAACGCCTGGTAGACCGCCGCCTCCGTGGTGACCTCCCGTTTCCACTCTTCTTTCCGGATGTTGTAGGCGTTGTCGTTCCCGACGCTCACGGACTGGCCGTCCCGGTAGTTACCGATCCAGTCATAGTCACCGGTGGCGAGGGCGTGCTCAAAACCGACGGTCAGACCACGGCGCTCCTCGCTGATGCCCCCGGAGCGGTAGCTCCATTCCGTATACGCATTTGGCAGGTAGTTCAGCGGTCCGAACGCGGGGATATCAAGGCCGGTGTCGATCGTGCTGCCCAGGTCAAACGAACTGGTAAAAAAGGAGTTGTCCTCTTCCGGGTCCTCGGTCAGATAGCGGTATGACTCGGTGTACACCGCGTTCCAATCCAGTCCCAGAAATTCAAAGTAATACCCCAGACCGGTGGACAGTTCAAAATCGAGATCACTGTCCTCTATTTCCAGTTTCTGTTCCACGATCGCCTCCCACCGGCGATCGAACAGATTAAAGGGTAACCGGAAGTCCGCGGCGATCGTGAAGAGATCCTCTTCCTCGTCGGTCCGTTCGTAGTCAAAGTCTATGGAAAGGGTCTGGTTGGTACCAAAAAAGTTGTAATCCCGGGTCCGCAGGCTGAGGAGCAGACCCGTGTTGGAGTCGTACTTGAAGTACGGCAGAATGATGAAGTTCCAGGTGTCCCGAGTAGTCACCTGTACGAAAACATCGTTGATTTGTCCCGGTTCAGCGTCGGCACCGTCCGCCGGGGTGTCATCCTCAGGCGCGGCGTCAGGCGAACCGTCAACCTGCCCACCTTCCGGGGTGACCGTATAGTTCACCGAGGCATTCTGAAGAATACGCTGATTCAGCAGAATCTGCTCCTGCCGGGCAAGGAACTCCTCCAGCTCTGCGATCGTCGCGAACGTCAGCCCCGGTTCCAGATCCAGAATGTCCTTAAGCGCCCAGACACGGGTACGACCCTCGGTATCGTAGGAGATGTCGGTGATCCGATACGCCGGCTCTTGCGCAAACACAGCACCGGTGACACATACGAAGAATGCCGCGGTAAGACGGATAAAAAAGCGGTACCTATTCACAGATAATTCCTTGTGCCGCCCACGATAACGTAATAGTGATCTTTGCAAAAGCCCTCAAAAAGCCCGAAAAGGTTTCTTACACCCCTCCCACCCGTTCCTCGGGCTTCGCTGCGTTGTCCCGAATCATCTCTGCGGCGGCGGCGATCAACTCCGGCAGACGTGCCTCCTCATCGGGAGTGAAGCGCTCAAGGATCCAGTCTCCCGGGCGGCGCCCGCCGGGAGGCCGTCCGACACCGAGGCGCAACCGCCAGAAATCGGGGCTTCCCAGCGCCTGGGCAATTGAGCGCACACCGTTATTTCCGCGGTGGCCGCCGCCGCGGGTGAGAGACACCGTCCTGAACGGTGTCTCCATGTCGTCGTGAACCACGAGAATACCCGCCGGAGAAACACCGAAAAACGCCGCCGCCGCCTGCACGCTTCGGCCGCTGTTGTTCATGTAGGTTTCCGGGGCAAGTAACACGCAATTTCCATCTTTCACAAACCGTCCGTGAAACTTCTCTTTCCACGCCGTTTCCGGCACAGCCGTCAGCTCCGGTATGACCATCCACCCCACGTTGTGACGGGTGCGACGGTACTGCGTCCCCGGGTTTCCGAGGAATGCGATTAACTCGATCTCTTGATTTCCTGTGCGCTTCATAGTAGGTACAACGGTATGGAAACGAACGTACGCGTCCTGTTATCAGACATCACGAACCCCTGGTTCAATCTGGCGACGGAGGATTGGATTTTTCGCGAATTGGACCCGCACACGCATACCCTCTTTTTGTGGCGTAACGATAACACAGTCGTCATCGGGCGTCACCAGAATCCCTGGGTGGAGTGCAAAGTTGACAAGATGGAAGCCGACAACGTCTACCTCGCCCGGCGCCAGAGCGGTGGCGGAGCGGTCTTTCACGATCTGGGAAACACCAATTTCACATTTCTCTCCGCCGCCGACGGCTACAATCAGGACGCCAATTTCGAGATCATTATCGGCGCCCTTGCCACGTTTGGCGTTGTTGCGGAACGGTCCGGGCGAAACGATATCCTGACCGACGGACGCAAGATCTCCGGAAGCGCCTTCAAGCACACTCGGGAACGCAGTTTTCACCACGGGACGCTGTTAATAGACGCGGATCTGGGCCGCCTGGTGGACTATCTCAACCCGCACAAAAAAAAGCTTGTCTCAAAGGGGATCAAATCGGTGCGTTCCCGGGTCGCCAATCTGACCGAGTACGACGCGACCCTGGACCACGAAGCGGTGTGCAACGCGGTGATGGAGAGCTTTTTTGCCTTTCACGGAAAGCGCTGCGAGCCGGAAACGCTGGACGAGCAGACCCTGCGCGAGATTCCCTCCCTTGATGCGTATTACCGCCAGATGTCCGACTGGGAGTGGCGTTTCGGTCGCACCCCGGACTTCACCCACCACGCGGAGACGCGTTTTGACTGGGGCGGCATCGATATTCACCTGGACGTTCGTCGAGGAGCGGTGACGGAGAGCAAAATCTACTCCGACGCGATGGATCCGGAGATGATAACCGCCCTTGAGGAGGCGCTGCCGGGTGCCCGGTATACGGCGGACGAGATCGCCCGTCGCCTCGACACCGTCCGGGCGCGGATACCGGAGCGGGACGGGGAAATTGGCGAGGTAACCGTCTGGCTCACCGGCCAGATCGGGTAAACCGGCGAATCGGTGCACCGGTTGACGGCGCAGACATCGCTATACGCACAGAGGAGGAACGAGAGATGAGTATCCATATCGGGGCGCCCGACGGCGCTGTTGCGGAGACCGTTCTATTGCCGGGAGATCCGCTGCGGGCGCAATTTGTCGCCGAGAACTACCTTGAAGACGTCACCCAATACAACGCGGTGCGGGGAATGCTCGGGTTTACCGGGACGTACCAGGGGGTGCCGGTATCGGTGCAGGGCTCGGGGATGGGTATGCCCAGTCTGGCGATCTACGCCACCGAACTGATCACCGCCTACCACGCCAAGCGGCTGATACGAATCGGATCGTGTGGCTCTATTCAGGAGTCGCTCCATCTGCGGGATATCGTACTGGCGATGGCAGCCTCAACGGACAGCGCCATGAACCGCATGCGCTTTCACGGCATGGATTACGCAGCCACGGCGGGGTGGAATCTCTTCCGCACCGCCGTCGACGTTCTGGAATCGAAGGGCTTGCCGTTTCTGGCGGGCAATATCCTTTCCAGCGACACCTTTTACAACGACGATCCGGACCTCTGGAAAGTTTGGCAGACCCACGGTGTCCTTGCCATAGAGATGGAAACAAACCAGCTGTATACGCTGGCGGCGCGGTACGGCGTGGAAGCCCTCACCTTCCTCACCGTAAGTGACAGCCTGGTAACCGGTGAAGAGATGAGCTCCGCGGCGCGGCAGTCGAGCTTCCACGACATGGTTGAGAGCGCGCTGACGGTTGCGCATCGGCTGGGCGCCGGTCCGGCAGGGAAGTGATCGGGCCGGGTATTCAACTCAGAAACAGAATTGCCACTCCTGCGACCGCCACAACGGCGCCGAAAACCTCGCGCACGGTGACGTGCTCGTGGTTCTTGAACACCGCGACGGGTATGAGAATAACGGGAACGGTGGCGATCAGCGTTGCGGCGATGCCGGTGCCGGCACGTTGCGCCGCGTACAGTCCCAGGGAGACCCCCAGAAACGGACCAAAGAACGCTCCGCGGGTCATAAGAAACAGGGCGCGCCGGTCCCGCAGGGCAACGCCGATCCGGTGCCACCGGCGGGTGAAAAAAAACAGAAGGGCAAAACCCACAACGCCCGCCAGCGCACGGATCTGGGTGGCTGCGAACGGATCGTACGTTGGAGCGCCGTAGCGACTGAGTACCAGGCCAAACGCCTGGCCGAGCGCGCCGAGAAACGCGAACCAGGTACCCCGGACGCGGTGGTGTCGACGACGACGATCCGCGGCGTGGTCCGGACGTCCAATCGCAGGGGTGGCGAGTTCCGGCGCGGGAATCTTTTTCCGTACCGTCACGACAATCATGATCCCCAACACGGTGACAACCATCCCGAAGATCTGTGAAATCGTCAGCGTTTCACCGAGGATAAGCCACCCGATAATCGCCGTGATCGGCGGGACCGAAGAATAGATCAGCATCGCGGTTCGCGCACCGACATCGACAAACGCCTGAAACAGGAACAGGTCACCAAGGACGAATCCGACCAGGCCTGACAAAGACAGCCAGATCCAGATGTGGGCACCGGCGTCGATTGGGAGCGGTTTGCCGTGGACCGCGGTTGCGTAGACCGTGAAGATTCCAAACGCGATCACGAGGCGAATCAGATTGACCTGGAAGCTTCCGACCCGCTTTCCTGCCGCCTCAAAGGAGACGCTGGTTACGGTCCAGCACATTGCGGTGCCCAAAGCGGCGATCTGACCAAGCATCAGTATATTCAATCGTTGCCTGCCCTTTCCTTCTCGTTTACAATGAAGCTAACCATCATGACCATCGAAGTATTATTTGACCTGGTACTGCGGTACCGACTGAGCGTCTACATAGCCCTTATTGTTGTACCCGTCGTCGTTTTTGCCCTGAGTCTGATTCATGGTGTCTACGATGGCCGTGAGGCACCGTGGCGGCACTTGTACTCGATGGTTGTCCATATCGTCACCGCCCTGTTCTCGGCGCTGGGGGCGCTCTTTGTATACCACATTCTCGACCACGGGTCATCGGTCATTACCACCGACGCGCTCGTGCTTATCGGCGCGTTTCTGTTTGGGTGGCTGCTTGTTCTGGCTGTCGTGAAACGCGCGGTCGATTTCTCCATGATACGTTCGGTGCGTAATCC
>JAQIBO010000270.1 GCA_027859055.1 Spirochaeta sp. | reverse complement strand
TCGTCGGGTTTGCGTCGCTGTTGGTGTTGCGCGGCGTACCCGAATCCGGGGAAGGGCAGTTCGCGGCGCGGGAACCGTTTCTCCCGCTCCTGCGTGAAGTTCGGCGGGAAATTCGCCTTGGCGTCCTGATTCCCGCGTGGGCGGGTGGACAAATGGCGTTCGGCCTGGTCATTCCGTTTGCGGTGATGTTCCTGAAAAACGGCTACGGCGTTGACGACCACACCGCCCTGGTGTTTACGCTGTTGACGCTTATCGGAAGTGTGACCAGCGGAGTGATAAACCGCCGCTTTGCCGGTGCGGTGCATCCTGATCGTCTGGTCGTGACGTACGTCGGGGTGCTGGTACTTCTCGCCGGCTTCTGGGCGTTCGCGCCACCCACCTTTATCTTTCCGCTCATAGCGGTGGTGTTTTTCGCAGGGGGCGTCGCCCGGGCGGGAATAATAGTGGGGCTGCAGCACCATCTCATTTCCACAAACCGGGCGGAGCACCGCATGCACGTGTCGCTCCTCGTCGAGCTGACCGGCTCCGCCGTATCCGGCCTTTCCGGGACAGTTATCGGGGGATTGCTGTTACAGTATTTTTCCCAGCGCGCCAGCGGCGTCGGCGTGTATCACGGGTATTTTCGCGTTATTCTCGGGATACTGGTTCTGGCGTGGTTTTTCGTTTCCCGCATTCGCTACGATCGCTCACAGGAGGTTTCTGATGTACATACCTGACGCGTTTCGCCAGGAGGACCTGGGGGATCTGCATCGCCTGATCGAGGAGTACAACTTCGGTCTGGTAATCAGCGACGACGGGGAACGTCCACTGGCCACCAGCATTCCCTTCATGCTCCACCGCGATCGGGGGCAGTTCGGAACGCTGGTCTTCCACCTCGCCCGTAACAACCCCCAATGGCAGACCCTTGCCGGAGACAAGCCGATTCTGTGCATTTTTCAGGGACCGCACAGCTACGTCTCCGCTGACTGGTACGTCGACGAGGGCTCGGTGCCAACCTGGAACTTCATGGTTGTCCACACGTACGGACGCGCCCGCAAGCTTGACGACGGCGAGGGAACGATGTGGCCGATGCTGAAGGAACTGGTCGACCACCATGAAAACGCCGAGCGAAGTTCCTGGGACCGCGCAAAGGCACACCGTCCGGATCTGATGCCCCATATCGTCGCCTTCGAAATGCCGATCGACCGGATAGAGGGACAGTTCAAACTGAATCAGAACAAATCCGACCGTGACCGCGCGTCGGTCATCGCTGCGTTGGAGCGCTCGGAAGATACTCAGCGGCAGGCGGTTGCCGAGGCGATGCGGCGATACTGACTCCCCTTGCGTGGGGCTGGACGGCGACGATACACTGCCGCCATGCCTGAATTTCTCCGCACTCTGCCGGATACGTTTAATCCGCAGAGTATGATCGACCTTCGCAACGACAAGCGAACGCGGAACATCGTCTTTTTCCTGCGTCTGTTCTCGGTCGTCTTTTTCGTTCCCCTGTTTGCCGGTGTTCCGTTAACGTTCCGGTACCAGGCGGGCTTTGATCCGATCTATCTGTGGGAGTTCGGGCTTGCCGGGATTCCGTGGCTCGCGTCGTTCGTGCTGCTTGGACTGGCCGTCTACGTGGTTGTCGTGGTCCATGAGTTGCTTCACGCGGGAGCGCTGTACGCGATGGGATCACGGAGTGTCGTCTTCAAGATCGAAGGTATCTCGCCGCGGTCGTACGACGAATCCACCAGCCTGACCCGTTTCGGCACCCTTGTTTATGCGGCGACACCGTTTTTGGTCGGTTCGGTAGTCGGGGTTCTCTTTCTTTTGTGGGTACCCGACGAGTATATCTCGTGGGCGTTTCTCCCGACGGTGGCCAACGGAGTGATCTCCGCCGCCGACTTCGTCCTGGTGGCGTGGCTGATGGGGGTGCCCCGGGACGGGCTGTGCTCCGTGCTTGTCGACGGCGCCGTCGCCTACGGGCCGGGACCGGGACCGGCAGGAACACGCACACAGCGAAAAACGCGCCGACACCGATAGAAACCAGCGGCGTTACACACAACATACATCACCGTGAGGAGGCAGTATGAGTACAGTAGTCAGTAAATTCGGCGGGAGTTCCGTCGCCAATGCAGAACAGATCAGGAAAGTAGCCGCGATCGTCCGCGACGATCCGCGCAGACGGGTGGTTGTTGTTTCCGCTCCGGGTAAACGGTCCAAAGAGGACGAAAAGATCACGGATATTCTGATTTCATGCCACGCCCGGGCGGCGGCGGGTAAAGACTTTCGGCCCCGGTTCGCCCTGATCCGTGAACGGTACGCATCTATTGCCGCCGATCTCGGTCTTGGAAATGACCTGGAACCGGTCCTGGACGAGGTTGAAGCTTCAATAGCCGGCGGCGCCGATGACAGCGCAGTCGTTTCCCGCGGGGAGTACCTGGGAGCCCACCTGATCGCGCGCTTTCTGGGCGCGGAATTTGTCGATGCCGCGGAGCTGATCCGTTTCGCGAATTCCACAGCGATCGACGACGCCGCGACCGATCACGCCGTTCGTGAACGTCTCGGTGGGAATGGCGTTGTTGTGATTCCCGGGTTTTACGGCGCCCATGCAGACGGGCGGGTGCAACTGTTTTCGCGCGGCGGGTCCGACATTTCCGCGTCGCTCATCGCACGTGCCCTGGGTGCCGAACGCTACGAGAACTGGACCGACGTGTCCGGGCTGCTTTCGGCGGATCCCCGCGTTGTTACCGACCCCGATCCGATCGCCGAAGTCACCTACCACGAGTTGCGGGAACTGGCGTATCTCGGTGCCAACGTGTTTCACGATGAAGCGGTCGCCCCCGTCGCGGACGCGAATATTCCGATCCAGATCCGCAACACCAACGAACCGGGGCATCCCGGCACGATGATCACCTCCGGAGCGTCGGCGGAGCCGCGCCCGGCGGGAACGCGTACCGGGGTAGCCGGAAAGACCGGTTTTGCCGGCGTGCTGGTGAAGCGGTCGATGCTCAGCAAGATATCCGATCTGCCGGGGCAACTGGGTTCGGTTCTCGGAGGGGCGGGGATCCGCCTGCACCACTGCGCCCTCGGCAGCGACTCCGCCCTCGCGATCGTAGAGTCCGCCGCGCTTGACGCCGCGGGCGTCGGCGTTCTGAAAGAGATAGAAACGCTCTTCTCTGCACACTCGGTTGAGCGAACCGGTCCGTACGCGCTGGTTGGGGCTGTTGGCACGGACCTCGCGGTCGTCCCGGAGGTACTGGGAACGGTGCTTACCGCGTTTGCTGCGGCGAAGCTGCCGATTCACTTCGTTTCGAGCGGGTACTCCCGCAGCAGTTTCATTGTTGCTGTTGATGAGGACCGGTATCAGGAGGCGATTTGGCAGGTGTACGCGGCTACGGCGTAAGAGAGATAACCGGGGCGCCGGCGGGCGCCCGGCCCCGGGTGGCTGAACGGGGCGCGGCGAGGATCCCCGCCCGCGCCTCAGTCGCTGACCGATTCTTGATCAGTACCCCAGGTCGATCATCGTGTCCGCCACCCGGCGGAACCCGGCGATGTTGGCACCGCGGACGTAGTCGATCGTCTCCCCCTTGATGCCTTCGCGCATGCAGTTGGCGTGGATCGTTTTCATGATCATCTTGAGCTTTTCGTCGACCTCGGTGGCGGTCCACGATAGTTTCATCGCGTTCTGAGACATCTCCAGACCGGACACGGCAACACCACCGGCGTTGGCGGCTTTTCCCGGGGCAAAGGGTACGCCGGCGCTTTGGAACGCCTCAACCGCTTCCGGGGTGCACCCCATATTTGACGCTTCAACGATGTAGGACACCCCGTTTTTCAGCAATGTTGCCGCATCGGCCCCGTTCAGCTCGTTCTGGATCGCACACGGGATCGCCACATCAACGGGAACTTCCCACGGCTTGCCTCCGGCGACAAACGTCGCTCCGAATTTGGCGGCGTACGGCTCGACGACGTCGTTGTTTGACGAGCGTAGCTGCAGAAGAAAATTGAACTTTTCTTCGGTGTTGATGCCTGCATCGTCGACGATATATCCATCCGGTCCGGAGATCGTGACGACTTTGGCGCCCAACTCGGTCGCTTTCAGGACGGAACCCCACGCGACGTTACCAAAACCGGAAACCGCGATCCGCTTGCCCGCGAGGGAGTCGCCACGAGTCATCGCCATCTCGTTGAGGAAGTAGATCGCTCCAAAACCGGTCGCTTCCGGACGGACAAGCGAGCCACCCCAGGTTCTGTTTTTACCGGTGAGCACGCCGACGTGGTCGCCACGCAGCCGCTTCCACTGGCCGTACAGGTATCCGATCTCCCGAGCCCCTACGCCGATGTCGCCGGCGGGGACGTCAAGTTCCGGACCGATGTGCTTTTGCAGCTCCGTCATGAACGCTTTGCTGAAGCGCATGATCTCGTTGTCGGATTTTCCTTTCGGATTGAAATCGGATCCGCCCTTGCCGCCGCCGAGGGGCAGACCGGTCAAACTGTTTTTGAAGATCTGTTCAAATCCCAGAAACTTGAGTCCCCCGAGGGTGACACTCGGGTGAAAGCGAAGGCCTCCCTTGTACGGACCGAGGGCGTTGTTGAACTGGACGCGGTATCCGCGGTTGACATGCAGGTCGCCGTTGTCGTCCTCCCACTCCACCTTGAACATGATCACCCGGTCAGGTTCGGTAAGGCGCTCCAGAATTCGGGCTCCCATGTAGGCGGGGTTTCCGTTGATGACGTCGATAATTGACTCGGCGACCTCCTCAACGGCCTGGACAAATTCGGGCTGGGCAGGATTGCGCTGTTCCAGTTCGGCGACAAAGTTCTTGAGATCGTACATGATAAGCTCCTTCTTTATGTATCAATATTTGAACGACGGTATACATGGTGAAACAATTTCATTGTCGATCCGCTGAATCGCTTTGTCAACTCCGAATTTGAAAACCACCCAGGTTTCCCACAATGCTGACTGGCGGTCATCCGGTTCCCCCGCGAGCCCATTTTTTTTCTTGACACCGATTCCTATCCGGTGCAGAATAAAACGTGTTGCAAGATAGTAACAGATGTTCAAATAATAGAACAATAATTTTATACGTTGAGACAGGAGTCAGATAGTATGAGTAACAGGTTTTCCGAACTTTCCCTGAGTGAAGCACCGGTCATCAAAACGACCCCTCCCGGCCCGAAATCAAAAGCGATGCTCGAGACGCAGGCGTCATTAGAGAGTTCCGTCGTGTCGTATCCCAAGGGTATGCCGATGGCGATCAAACGCGGAAAGGGTGCAACGATCGAGGATGTCGACGGAAACGTCTATATCGATATGTTTGGAGGTGCCGGCGTTATGGCGGTCGGCCATGGCCACCCGGATGCGCTCAAGGCGGCGCACGCAGCGATCGATCTGTACACCCACACGCTCGATATTCCGACCGATGTCCGGGCCACGATGGTTGCGATGCTCCGTGAACTCCTGCCTGCTGAACTTTCCCGCGTCTTTTTCGGAGGCCCCACCGGATCCGACGCAGTGGAACAGGCGATCAAACTCGCCCGGTACAACACCGGCCGTCACGAGATCATCGCCTTCCACGGAGCATACCACGGTATGACCGGTGTCGCCCTCGGCCTCACAACCGACGAAAGTCATCGCGCCGGCATGGCGCCCCTGGTTCCGGGAATTCATTTTATCCCCTACGACTACAAGTACCGCTCCCCGTTCGGTGGCCCGGAAGATGAGACCGATTTGCGCGCTGCGGAGTATCTGGACCTGGTTCTTTCCGATTCCCACTCCGGTTTTGGAAAGCCCGCCGCGGTCATTATGGAATCGGTCCAGGGTGAGGGCGGCACGATCATCCCGAGCCCCCGGTTCCTTAAAATGGTTCGCGAGATCACGACGAAACACGACGTGCTGCTAATCTGCGACGAGATTCAGTCGGGTCTCGGGCGCACCGGCAAGATGTTTGCCTTCGAGCACGCGGGCTCCGACTGCATCCCTGATATCGTGACGATGAGCAAAGCGCTCGGCGGTCTCGGGTTTCCGATCTCCGCCATTGCGTACCGGGAAAAGCTCGATACGTGGCCCGCCGGCGCGTCGATTGGTACGTTCCGTGGCAACATGGCCGCTTACGCTGCCGGTGCAGCGGCGCTGCGCTTCATGAAGGACAACGATATTCCCGGGTACGCTGCGGAGCTGGGTGCCAAGATGCTCAAAGAGCTGAAAAAGCTTGAGACCGAGACGAAGATCGTCGGTGAAGCACGCGGTATCGGTCTCATGTTCGGTATTGAAATTGTGCGCGACCAGAAGACCAAGGAGCCCGCGTCGGACTTAGCGAAGAAAGTGCGGAAATACGCGCACCAGCGCGGCGTTATGATCGAGGTTGGTGGGCATCACAATAACGTAGCGCGCTTGCTTCCCCCCCTTATCATCACCGAAGAACTGGCGATGAAGGGCGTCGAGATCATCTCCCAGGTGATTCGCGATATTGAGAAAGAGATCTGAGAACGGGAACCGAGAAAGGACACGATATGGCAAAAGAGAAATATAACGTTGCAGTAGTTGGCGCGCTTGGTGTGGTTGGAACGGAGATGATCCGGACCCTCGAGCGCCGGAATTTCCCGATCGGTGAGTTTCGTCCTCTGGACATACCGGAAAACGCGGGCAAAGAGGTCACCTACAACGGCGAGCCAGTCAAAGTACAGGCCGCTGTGAAAGAGAACTTCAAGGATATCGATATTGCAATTTTCTCTGCCGGGGCGACCGCCAGTCAGGCGCTTGCTCCCCAGGCGGTGGAAATGGGTGCCGTCGTAGTGGACAACTCCACGGCGTGGCGGATGGATCCGGAGTGCCCGCTGGTGGTGCCGGAAGTGAATCCGGACGACCTCAAATGGCATAAAGGGATCGTTCCGAATCCCAACTGTTCCACGATTCAGATGGTGGTCGCTCTCAAGCCGCTGCACGATGCAGGGAAGATCAAGCGAGTTGTCGTTTCGACGTACCAGGCCGCCTCGGGCGCCGGTATGAAGGGGCTGCAGGGTCTCACCGATGAGGCGGAAGAGTATCTGAAGACCGGCAAGCGGGTCGCGCCGCGGGTGCATGCGGTGCAACTGGCGTTTAACGCGGTACCGCACATCGACGTGTTTCAGGAGCACGGCTATACCAAAGAAGAGTACAAGATGATCGGGGAGACGCAGAAGATCTTCGGAGACGACTCAATCAAAATCAGCCCGACGGCGGTACGGATTCCTGTCTGGTACGGCCACTCGGAATCGATAAATATTGAGACTGAGAAAAAGATCACCGCCGACCAGGCGCGGGACATTCTCTCCAAGGCGCCGGGCATCCTCTTGAAAGATGACCCCGCCAACAACGTGTACCCGACGCCGCTTGATTCCAACGAAGAGGACTTGACGATGGTGGGACGGATTCGCGAGGATCTGACGATCGAAAATGGCCTGAATCTGTGGGTTGTGTCCAACAACATTCGCAAGGGCGCCGCCCTCAACGCGGTGCAGATCGCCGAAACGCTGATAAGGATGGACCTGGTTCGAGTATGAACATCCGAGATGAGATCCGTGAACTCACAGATGAACTGATTCATATCCGACGGGACCTTCACATGCACCCGGAGCTCGGGTTTGAAGAGTTCCGGACGGCGGATATCATCGAAACGTACCTGCGGGACCTGGGGCTCCAACCCGGTCGTCTTGCGGAAACCGGCGTAGTGGCAACGCTCGCCGGCTCGGCGGTTGGGAGCTCCGACGGCCCCACCCTGATGCTGCGCGCCGATATCGACGCCCTTCCGATTCATGAAGAGAACGACCTGCCCTATAAATCACTGAACGACGGGGTCATGCACGCGTGCGGGCATGACGCCCACACGGCGATTCTGCTGATCACAGCCAAAGTTCTGATGCAACATCCCGAGCGCATCGTTGGAAAGGTCAAATTTCTGTTTCAGCCGAACGAAGAGGTTGCCGGGGCGGAGATCATGGTGGAAGCCGGCGCATTGGAAAACCCGCGGGTGGACGCGGCGATGGGCATCCACGTATGGACTCCGTTGTTAAGCGGCCAGATCGGCGTGACCGAAGGCGGGGTCATGGCGAGCATGGACGTGTTTCACATCGTCATAAAGGGAAAAGGCGGCCACACCGGGTATCCCGACTCCGCTATCGACCCGATTATCTGTGCCGCCAACCTGATTGAAACGGCGCAGCGGATCCAGACCCGCGATATCAGCCTCCTGTATCCGACCGCTCTCATGTTTGCAAAAATCAATTCCGGAACAAAAAATAACATTATTCCTGACGAAGTCGTCCTTGAAGGGACGTTACGGTACCTCTATGAGCCGACTGAGGAGTTTAACCCTTCAAAACGATTGGAAGAAGTGGTACAATCTGTCTGTGCGGTGCATCGATGTGACTACGACTTTACGATCGAGACGGAAAACGAGGTCGTTGTGAACGCCCCCGAGATAATACAATTGGTCCGTGAGACCGCGTCGGAGATCGTGGAAAATAGAAAAAAGGATATTGTGGAGCACCGCTCCATGGCGGGGGAAGACTTCGCCGCCTACGCGAAACGGGTCCCCTCGGCATTCATCCATGTCGGCACCCGGGATCCCAAAAAAGAGACCGATTATCCTCACCACAGTGCGCGCTTCAATATCGACGAGGAAACACTGCCGACGGGGGTTGAGCTGTTTGTGCGCACCACCGAACGGTTTTTTGAACGGGAATGGAACTTCGACGTAAGTCGGAGTTAAAAAAATACAGGAGGGTATTATTGTGACAAAGAAAATCTTTGTTCTTTCGATGCTGCTGGTCTTTACAGTAAGCATGACAGGCCTGTTTGCCGAAGGCAATCAGGAAGAAGATGGCGGTCCGGATCGAGTGATTCAGGCACGGCTGGCATCAGAAGAGGTCGAAGGCGACTTCATGACCGTGTGGGCAAACAACTTTGGCGATTACATGCGCGAAGCCACCGACGGCGGGTACAACCTGGACGTCTATCCCTACGGTGCGATCGGCGACACCCGCGACATCAACGAGCTGGCACAGCTTGGTGTTGTTGAGTGGGTCTTCTCCGATTACGCGTGGATCAGTTCCTTTGTGCCCCAGGCGCAGGTGCTGGCACTCAACTACCTGTGGCCCCGCGAGCGCGTTGCCGAGGTTGTTGAATGGGTTGTGAAAAACGGTGAAACGATGCCGATGATGGAAGAGCACTTCCGCCGCAACGGCCTGGTGCCGCTTTCCATTATGTACGAAGGCTGGCAGTGGGTCACTTCCACCGAACCGGTTGCGACGCTGGAAGAGATGAACGGCGTCAAGACGCGCGTTATGGGTTCCCAGATGCTGGTTGCCAACTATCGCGCCTACGGCTACAGCCCCACACCGATGAGCTACGGCGAAGTCTACAGCGGTCTGCAGACCGGTCTGATCGACGCGCAGGTTAACCCGCTTTTCGCTATTTACAGCATGAAGTTCTACGAACCAACCGATTACTTCACGCAGATGTGGGCGGAACCGTTCCTCGGTATCCCCACGGCGAACATGCAGCACTTTGATTCGCTTCCGGAAGAGTATCAGAACATGATGCGCGAATGGTGGGCCGACGCGGTCGAACCTGCCGGTGACTGGATCGATGAGAAGAACGCCGGCTTCCGTACAATGATCGAAGAGGAAAAACCCTCAATTGTATGGACCGAATTCTCCGATGAACAGATCGCCGAGGCAACGGCAGTGGCGCGCGGCATCGATACGGAGTACGTAAAGGTTGGTGGCGACGGTGCCCAGGATCTGCTTGATGCACTTCTGCGGGACATCGAAAACGCGAAAGACGAACTTGGCATAGACTGAGACGTTTGACGGCGGACGGCATGGATCTCTCCGATTCATGCCGTCTTTGTATACCCAACACGAAGGAGAATTAATCGGCATGAGTGACGACCGACAAGAAAAAGTCACGATCGGACGGCGCGTGAGTCTCGTTGTTGACTGGTTCGAGGTGGGAGCCTTGAGCGCGTCAACGGCGGCACTCGCGGTCCTGCTGATCGCCAATGTGATCGCCCGGACGTTCTTTCAGGCGATTTACTTTGCGGAGGAGCTGGCGGAGTTTCTGATCATCTTCACGACGTTTGTTGGCGTGAGTTACGCGGCCCGAAAAGCGCGGCACATCCGAATGGGGGCGTTTCTCGATTCGATGCCGCCAAAAGTGGAAAAGGTGTTTCTCTACTTCATTTCATCGATAAACGCCCTGGTCATGTTCATCATGGCCTACCACTCGTGGAACTACATGTTGACCGCCCGAATGATGGGGCAGACCACCCAGGCGTTGCGCATGCCCTACTGGATCACGTTGGTAATTGTCCCGATCGGATTTGCCAGCGCCGGAATTCAGTATGTACGGACCGTCTGGAAGAATATCCAGGAAGAGGACGTCTGGCAGTCGCCGGAGCAACAGAGCGAATACGAGGATGAGGTGGGGGGCTACTGATGACAATACTATGGGTCAGCATGGTGGTCATGCTGTTATTGGGTTTCCCCTTTATGGTACTGATCCTCGGGTCGCTTCTGTTGCACGTCAATATTGCGATGCCGTCGTTCAACTTCAGCAACGTTCTGGTTCAGCAGGTGCTCAACGGTCTCACCCGGCCGG
>JAQIBO010000229.1 GCA_027859055.1 Spirochaeta sp. | reverse complement strand
TGCCTAAGAACAGCTCGGAACTCCTCACGGAACGGTACGGCTTTATCACCGATTACCTCGCCGCCGCGTTCAGGGAACTTGCGCTTCACCATAACCGGTTTGAGTGGGTGAACTCCCACGTGAAACTGGGCCGACAGATCGAAGGTCGAGACGAACGGGCGATCAAGAAGAGCGTCGCCGCGTTCTTGAAAATCCTGCATCCGGTGGGCGACCCGACCCCGGAGGAACTGGACGAATACGTGGAGTACGCCGTAGAAGGGCGCCGGCGGATCAAAGAACAGCTCAACAAGCGGAAGAGTGACGACGAGTACGCCAATATTCGTCTTTCCTATATTGCATCGGACAACACCGAAGTAGAGGTGTTTTGTCCGGAGAGCCGTAACGCCGCGGCGACGCAGAATCCCACCCGGCGGCAGCTGGAAGCCGCCGGTCTCGACGTGGGCGAAACCGAAGAGACATACGAGGCGACTCCCCGCGAAGGCAGTCGCGTTCATGACGATCGCGCGCAGCATTCTGTTTCAGAGGACTCCACCAATAACGACGCTTTCACCGGAACCGAGCAGTCTGAATACACTCCACCGGACACCGCGGATCCCGATCTCTCCGCCCCAGGCCCCGTCGTCCCGGATGGTCCCACTGAACAGCATTACAAAATCCTGTACGGGGATGTGGGACACAGCTACGACGCGATCTTTGGTGACTACCTC
Organism: Spirochaeta sp.; assembly: GCA_027859055.1. Classification (GTDB taxonomy): domain Bacteria; phylum Spirochaetota; class Spirochaetia; order DSM-27196; family Alkalispirochaetaceae; genus Alkalispirochaeta. The sequence goes on along the minus strand of JAQIBO010000229.1, from coordinate 13,383 downwards.
CCCGGCGCGAAGAAGATCGTAGTCGAGGATCCTTACATCCGGATGAAACACCAGATCGGCAACCTGGTCCGGTTCTGCGAGACCGTTGTTAACACCGCACCGGCAAAGGAGATCCACCTCGTTACCGGCTACGACGAAGATCAACCGTCGTACGATCAGAAAACCGCTTTCGAAGATCTCGCCCAGAGCCTGAGAGATCTCGGTGTGACCTTCACGTGGGATTACAGCGATACGATCCACGACCGGGCTGTACGCCTTTCCAGCGGGTGGACGATCAAGATCGGCCGCGGTCTCGATCTCTACCAGCCCCCCGAAAGCTGGTATACCATCGGCGCCAATGACATGGACTTGCGGCCGTGCCGCGAGACCACCGTGGATGTATTTCGGGAGGGGTAGGAACGGATTCTTGGCGATGACGACCCACGGCGAAATCCGCGTCTACCGGACCGACGACGGAAACGTCGGTCTTGATATCCGTCTCCAGGACGAGACTGTCTGGCTGACGCAGGCGATGATGGCCGAGCTGTTTCAATACTCTGTCGATAATGCCTCCCTTAACACGCGAAACAACTACGAAGAAGGTGAACTCGACCGGAGCGCGACTTCCGAGGATTTCTCGATAGTTCACGCTGAAGGATCTCGAAAAGTAACGCGGCTGATACGTCACTACAACCTTGACGCTATCATCAGCTGAATCGTTCAAGTTCCGCACTTCCCGAAGCACAACCCGTATCCCTGGAGTTCAAATTATGAATAGTGAAGCGTTTGCAGATCGCATCCGGGGGATGCTCTACGGTATCGCAATCGGCGACAGTCTTGGGAATACAACTGAGGGACAGACGCCTTCCGGGCGGTGCGCCAGATATGGTGAGATCCGCGGGTATCTACCGAACCGACATCTGGGCGGACATGCTGGAGGCACTCCCTCGGATGATACGCAGACTACCTGCGGCCGTATCAGCAGAAGCTGGAGGCTAAGCGGGTGAGCGCGGAGCATGTCCTGACCGGCGGTGGGAGCGGTCAGAGCGAGAAGACGAAGGACCGATAATGTGTAGAAGAATGCAAGATTTCGATGGAGGTCGTCCATGAACGAAACGTATACCAAAGCCCGATTCTGGAGATGTGCTCTGCAGGTTAACCCTGCCGGTTACATCGCCTACCGGGGCGCTGATCATGGCCTGACGGAAGAAGAATACAACAAGAAACTCGTCGAGGTTGCGCTTGAGAATGGTATCAAGGTAATCGGTCTGGCCGACCACGGTAACGTCGACACCGTAAATGCTATCAGGAGCACGATGAATGAACATGGGATTCTGGTATTCCCGGGGTTTGAAATAGCATCTACCGAGAAGACCCATTTTGTATGTCTGTTCCCCGAAAGCACGTCTAAAGATCAACTCAATCGCTATCTTGGTGCATTGGGATTGACAGATCCGGAAAATGGAGTGTGGCCGTCCGACCTCGGTGGAAATGACCTCCTGCAGAAAGTCGAAGACCTTGGGGGGGTCGCATACGCCGCTCATTGTACCGACGATAGTGGTATTCTTCGGCGAAAACTCGGTCATGTATGGCAAAATCCCCTTCTAAAGGTTGTACAAATTCCCGGCTCTCTTGATGAACTGAAGAATGACGAAGGCAATGGGTATCGGCACATCCTCCTGAACAATGATCCAGCGTATAAACGCGAACTAGGCGTTGCGATAATAAACGCGAAAGATGTTGCGGAACCCGATGATCTGGCAAATCCAAAAGCTTCTTGCCTTATCAAGATGACCATACCTTCCTTTTCTTCGTTCAAGTTAGCGTTTCAGGACCCGGACTCACGAGTCCGTCTCAACAGCGATCTGTCGGAGAAATACTATTCTCAAATTGAATACTTGAGCATTACCGGAGGCTACCTTGACGGCGTCGAGATCGAGTTCTCGGAGCATCTGAATGCGGTAATCGGGGGCCGTGGTACCGGAAAATCAACGTTGCTCGAATGTATTCGTTATGCTCTGGACCTGCCTCCGATCGGTAGAAATGCAAGGAAACAACACGATGAGATCATAAAGGAAAATCTGGGGAAGGCACGGGCGCGCGTAGAATTGAGAATCCGCTCGGCAAAGATGAACGGTAAGCGCTTCACCGTGGCGAGGAGATACGGTGAAAGTAGTAGCGTGCGCGATGAATCCGGTAGTCCATCGACCTTTACTCCGGCAGACTTACTACCAGAAATAGAGATCTACGGACAGAATGAGATTTACGAAATAGCCCAGGATCCAGGAGGACAACGTCGACTGTTGAGTCGTTTTCTGGAAACGGGCCAGCAGGACAGTGAGAACCAAATAGAGCTGGCTCTCCAAAAACTGGCGGAAAACAGGCAAAAGTTGATAGAGACATACGCCAAGATTTCAGCCATCGAGGATGAGGTAACCAGACTTCCAAAACTTGAGGAACAGGCAGGTCAATTCCGAAGTCTGGGGCTGGAAGAGAAACTGAAAATCGTACCGCTCCTGGAAACAGAAAAACGGCTATTGCAGCGTGTACTGGAAGAAGAAGGGCCCAATTTAGATCAAGCGTTTGTCTCGGTCCGGGATAACTTGCCAGACTCCACCTTTTTGAATGACTCGTCGGTTGAACACCTTCCGCATGCCCATGGATTACGAAAAGTTAAGGCGGTATTGGACAAGCTGTGCGTTGAGGCGGAGAATCTATTGACCCTATGGCAGAGCAAGTATTCCATCGCAAAAGAACAGACCGATAAGCACATACAGGTAATGCACGATGAGATTCGACAGGAAGAAGAGATCCTTGAGAAGACCTTTAAGGATCTTCCCTCTAGCGAAGGGAAGACCGGAAAACAGTTAGGTCTCGAGTACCAGGCCTTGATGAAGGAAATTGAACGGATTCGCCCAAAAGAAGTTCTAATAGAAAGCCATGAACTTCTGGTTGCTGAGTTGAAAAAGCAGCGAAAATTGGTGCTGAATGAATTATCGGAAACCCGTGCGCATCGGTCAGCACATTTTGTACGCGCATTGAAAAAGCTCAATAGACGTCTCGCGGGAAAGCTAAGGTTGGCGGTGAAGCCGGAGGCTGAGCGAAAACCTGTCATAGATTTTCTACTTGGCTGTGGAATGGAGGGTGTAGGTGAGGCTAGACTTGCCTGGATTAAGGAGGTAGATGATTTTTCGCCGGTCAAATTAGCTGAGACGATCCGTTCTGGTGTTGATGCAGTCCGAAACTCGGAATGGGGAGTGACACCCACAGTGGCCGAGGCCCTTGTTCGATTGTCGGAGAACCAGCTTCTGGATCTCGAAGAACTGGAGCTACCGGATGTGATAGATATCGAGCTCAATACTGCCCACCAGGACCAGGAGAATTTCAGACCTTTGAACAGGGTTTCTACAGGCCAGCAATGCACGGCGATACTTCACCTACTGCTATTGGAAAATCTGGATCCGCTGATAATGGATCAACCCGAAGACAATCTGGATAATGCCTTTATCGCAGAGCGCATAGTCGCCGAGCTTCGGTCCGCGAAAATCGCCCGACAGTTTCTTTTCGCTACCCATAATGCGAATATCCCCGTGTTCGGAGACGCCGAGTGGATCGGAGTGATGAACGCTGCTGACGGGCAGGCTTCAATACCGGTTGAGGCCCAGGGGGCGATCGATCTTTCCGCGGTAAGGGATAAGACATCCGTCATCCTGGAAGGTGGAAAGATTGCGTTCAATCAGCGAAAAGCGAAATACGGATTCTGAGGTACATATGTTTAAAGCCGAGTTGTTAGAAATTGTAGCCAATGGGGGAAATTCCGGCGTCGAGTTCAAACGCGATGATATTCGTCCCGAGCAACTGGCTAAAGAAGTGGTCGCCTTTGCCAATGTGCAGGGTGGGCGTGTGCTCTTGGGTGTGGAGGATAGCGGCGAGATTACTGGACTACAGCGAGCTCAAACACAAGAGTGGGTATTAAACGTCTTTAGAGACAAGGTGCATCCCTTGATTATTCCCTTCTATGAAGAGATTCCGATTGATCAGGCACGGCGAGTCGGGGTGATAACAATTTCGATGGGAGTCTCTAAACCGTATGTGGTACGCCACAACAACCGGGAGGAGATCTATGTTCGCATGGGTGATCGGTCTGAACTGGCAAGTCGGGAACAACAGCTTCGGCTTTTTGAAAGCGGCGGTATGCTTCATGTCGAAGCATTGCCTGTTGCCGGTACCTCGCTGGCTGCTTTAGATTTGGATAGAATAGACTATTATTTGAATTCAATCATTGGCGATCCCGAAATGCCGACCTCGGATTCTCAGTGGATTGATCGTTTGCTCGGCCTTGGCCTGATGGCGGAAGACGGTATGGGAAACACAGTCTGTTCGATAGCGGGTCTGGTATGTTTTGGTACTAACCCGCGCCGTTTTCTCCCGCAGGCCGGTCTGCGGGTGATGGCGTTTTCCGGGGATGATAAAGAATACCGAGCGCTACTTGAGGTTGCGCTGGATGGACCCCTGGTGGGGCGGTGGCAGGTCACCGAATCAGGGGAAAAGCAGTTGGTTGATGAAGGACTGATCGAAAAGTTCGCTACCGCGATCGAACCTTTTGTGACACAGGAGTCTTCTGGTATAGACGAACATATGAGACGGGAAAAAATCTGGTTGTACCCGCGAGAAGCGATCCGCGAGACGGTTATCAATGCTCTGGCTCACCGGGACTGGACGCGGTCGGTCGATATAGAGGTCACAAACTATGCGGATCGCTTGGAAGTGATCAGTCCCGGAAAGCTCCAGAATGCAATGACAGTCGGCAAAATGATCGCCGGGCAGCGCTCTCCCCGGAATACTCTCATCATGGAAATACTTCGGGACTACGGGTACGTCGATTCCCGCGGTATGGGGGTGCGGACCAAAATAATTCCGTTGATGAGACAGTTTAACCATCAGGACCCGGTGTTTGATGCAACGGATGATTATCTGAAGACGGTGCTGCCCCGGAAAAAGACAGATGAGTAGGGATGTTGGGGATTGAAATATCACGGCAAGTTGACGATCGACCCTCTTGGTGTCTGTGGATTTGGTTCAGTTGAGGGTATCCCGGGCAAGGGAGCGCAGCGATGATTCACGACGTAGTCAAAGCGGAATACATAGACGCGCACCGGATCCGGGTTACCTTCCACGATGGAAAAGACGGGATCGTTGATTTCTCCTCGTACCTCGGGGTTGGCGGAGTATTTGACCGTTTCCGCGACATGGAGTTCTTCACGAGCTTTTCCGTGGACCCGGAGCTGGGTGTGTTGACCTGGGGAGGAGAGATCGACATCGCTCCGGAGACATTGTACTCCAAGGCAACAGGAGAACCATTACCTGACTGGATGGTGGCGGAGGAGCTGAAGGATGAGACCGGCGGTTATCGAAGCGGGACGGCCGGAACGTTGCAGCGACGCTCCCGGCGATTACCGAAGGAGGAGCTCCAGACATGGATAAAAACACTGCTATAGCGGCGGTTACCGCGTTCAGTGACGCCATTCGGACGAACTACCAGCCGGTCAAAGTGGTACTGTACGGATCCTACGCTCGGGGAGACCAACAGGAATCCAGCGATATCGATGTTGCGGTGATCGTAGAGCAGGTGAAGGGGGACTTCCTGGACGCCGAAGCCGGGTTGTACCGAATCCGACGGCAAATAGATAACCGGATCGAGCCGTTACTGCTGGAAATGGGAGAGGACCGGAGCGGCTTTATGGAAACGGTTCTGCGAACCGGTGAAGTCGTGTATGAACGTCCGGTAGTGGGAGCGTGAGGTCCTGGAAGATAAGCGCCGTTGGCGTCCCTTGGCGTTCGCGGAGGGTGTATGATTCACGACGTAGTTAAAGCGGAATACGTAGATGGGTACCGGATTCGGGTAACCTTCGACGACTCAAGGAGAACAGGCGGGGCACTTTTCTTGACGGCTGATTACAATATAACTACAATATAATTATGAGTGTGATACGCTTCGAATGGGATGAAACGAAAAACCAATCGAACACTCGTAAACATCAGGTGTCGTTTTTCGAAGCGAAGAGCGTGTTCTACGACCCGAAAGCGCGATTGTTGATCGTATGCCATTGTTATCGGGAAGACGACGAAGTCATTCGGCTTATCTCCGCCAGAAAAGCGAATACGGCGGAGAAGATGCAATATGGAGGATGATATGAGAGACACATACGATTTTTCTCAGGCGCGAAGAAATCCGTATGTTGGGAAACTGAAACAACAGATTACCATCAGGATTGACCCCGAGGTGATTCAGTACTTCAAGAATCTCGCTGAAGAAACGGGAATAAAGTATCAGCAGTTGATCAACCTCTATTTGGTAGACTGTGCAAGAAATAACATAAAACCGAGTATTGCATGGGAATCGCACGATAACGACACCATAGCAAGCGGGAGATGACAAAGCCTCTTTATTGAACATAGACGCGATGGCGCTCCGTAATCATCATCCGGATACTTTTCTTTTACAATCAGCAGCATAACGAACCGCATATCCATGCCCGTTACTCCGGGCAGGAGGTGTTTATATGAAATGGGACGTTGCCCGGGTAGAACCCCTGGACGAATACAAGTTGGGTGTTGAACTGGTGGATGGACGTCAGGGCACCTTTGATATGGCTCCGTATCTTGACAAAGGAGTATTTCAGGAATTGAAAGATCCGGCATATTTTCGCCAGGTGCACGTGTTTCTCGGCGCGGTGAGTTGGCCGCATGGTCAGGATATCGCGCCGGAAACGATCTATTCTGCAATAATCGGCGAAACCGCTCCCTGACTGGATGGTGGCGGAGGCGCCGAAGGATGAGACCGGCGGATACTGAAGCGAGACGGTGAAGCGTTGCGGCCGCGCCAATAGAAACGGGAGATGAAACGATGACCACCCACGGCGAAATACTTGTCTACCAGACAGACAACGGAACCGTCAGACTCGACGTCCGCCTGCAAGACGAAACCGTCTGGCTGACGCAGGCGATGATGGCGGAGCTCTTTGGTACAACTGTTCCGAACGTGAGCATGCACTTGCGCAACATATTTGCAGAGGGTGAGCTCGTTACAGAGGGAACTGTTAAGAAATTCTTAACAGTTCGTCAGGAGGGAAGCCGCGCCGTTCAGCGGGAAGTCGATCACTACAACCTCGACGCCATCATCTCCGTCGGCTACCGTGTGAAGAGCAAGGTGGCGACACAGTTCCGTATCTGGGCGACTGAACGCCTCAAGGAATACATCGTCAACGGCTTCACGATGGATGACGAGCGGCTGCGCAACCCGCCTGGCGCCGGCGCCGCGGTTCCGGACTATTTTGACGAACTTCTTGAGCGGATCCGTGACATCCGCGCCAGCGAACGGCGTATGTATCTGCGCGTACGAGAGATCTTTGCCATGGCCGCCGACTACGACCCCGGCGACGACGAGACGCTCCGTTTCTTCCGCGTCATCCAGAACAAGCTCCACTTCGCGGCGACCGGAAAGACCGCCGCGGAACTGATTCGATCCCACCCGCGCTAACGCCGAGCTGCCCAACATGGGGCTCACCTCCTGGAAGGGTGGCGAGGTGCGCAAAACCGATATCACCATCGCCAAGAATTACCTTACTGCAGACGTGGAACCCGGCGCTCCCGTGCCGCTTCGAGGAGCACGAAGCCGACAACCTCCACAACCGGCTGATCCTGTGGGCGCTTGTTGCGATCTATCGATCTATAGCGATCGCCGAATCAACCCGGATGCGCGCGGTTTCGACTGTACGTCAGCTCATGCAATCCGTAGAAGCGATGCCTTTTGCGCCTCATGAATACTCACGTCAGCGCTACGACCGTCTGAATCTCCACTATAGACCTTTGCACGAGCTTGCGCGTTTCTTTGTGGAGCACGCCGGTCCATCGTTGCTGGGAGGCGCGGGTCGACGAGGCGTTCCGTTCCTGATCAATATGCCACAGCTTTACGAGGCTTTCGTTGCACAGTGGCTCCGCACTCACGTGCCGTCCCCATACGAGCTGGACATACACCCATCCCGCGACCTTGGTGAGTCCGGATATCGCTTGGAGCCGGACATGGTGCTTTATTGCAGAGATGTCGACACCGGTCGGAGGGCGATCGCTGTGCTTGATACCAAGTACAAGACACCGGATCGAGCGGCAGAAGCCGATATCTACCAGGCAACGGCCTACGCCACTGAGTTCCAAGTGTATATGGCGTGGCTGGTGTACCCCGTTCCGATGGATCGAGGCACGACGGTTCCGGTGGGCTCAACCGTAACTGTCCGCTTTGGGTGTTTTGGAATCGATGGCGATCTCGATACTGCCGGAGAACAGTTTCTCGCCATGCTTGGCTTGATTGACCGCGACCCCGTTGAATGAAGTGCCGGCCGGTATTCCGCAGGAGCTAGATCGTTTCACCGAAACCGTTGATTGGGTGTTTGCCGTCACGTATGCCAAGACCTGGCCGCACCACTACATCGTCAAGGATCTTGTGGATGAAAAGCTCTTTATTGAACTTGTGCGCCACATTCGCCGTTACGGATACGAAGGCCGGTTCTACAACACTTCCATTACCTATTTCGAATACGGTGGCAACGTATACTGGACAATGGTTCCACCTGAGGGAGATTCGAAATGGTACCCTCCCGAAGAGGAGACGATTATCAACCGCTGCCCGAAGGACGCAACGTACGACGCCCGCCTACGAGCGAGGACATTGCCGTGGAAGGAAAGCATATGAATTGGGATATCGCCCGTGTAATGAAGGGGTAAGGTATCGAAGCTGAGATTTGTTCTCTGGCAATCACGAGCACCCGGATATGACGGTCTTCATCGCCGGGCAGGAAGAACCTGTAAAGTGTAATTCTTGTTTAATCAATGATTTACGAAAGGCAGATTGTTGCAATTAATTGCAATTGATTGCATTTAATTATGATATAGCGACGAACTGGAAGAGAGCCGACACAAGGTCCTGAGCGAGGGGATGTGCCCAGATCCCCCTAGTTGCGTGAAACCGAGCCGAAGTACCCGGCGATTACCGAGGGAGAAGCTTTACGCATGGATAAAAGCACGGCTCTATCGGCGTTGCCTCGTTCAGTGACACGATTCGCAACACCTATCGGCCGATAAAAGTGATCCTCTACGGATCGCACGCGCGGGGAGACCAACGGAAATCCAGCGAAATCGATGTAGTGGTGATCGTTGAGCGGGGCGTAACGGACAGCCAATTCAGGGTGGCGCAGACCGTGGAGTCGCAGTAGCTATTCCGGATCGGGTGGCAAGTCGATGTCATAAAAAATGCTGTAGAAATCTGACACGACATGCTACAATGAAACCGTGCAAAACTATTCTGGAAAAATACTTAGCAGGATTTACGGGCATGGGAGGGGTTGGTCGTTTTCCCAGATCGATTTTTTCGATGTGGCAGAAAAAGAAGCCGTGTCTCAGGTCCTCTCTCGCGCTGCTCGCAAAGGGATGATCCGGCGGTTAACACATGGAATTTACGACTATCCCGCGTTCAGTAAACGCTTCAATCAACAGCTCCCTCCCCAGATGGACCGCGTGGCCCTCGCGTTTGCACGGAAATTTCAATGGAGCATCGTCCCGGATGGGGCTACGGCGCTCCATTCCCTTGGTCTGGATACCCAGGTTCCTGCCCGTTTTGTGTACCTGTCCAGTGGACCGTCCCGCGTGTACGACATCCTGGGGCGGCCACTCGCCTTCGTTCATCGAAAGACGGCACATACGACGATATCCGACCACTTCGCTGCTACGATCGTCCAAGCGATTGAGGCTCTTGGAAGGGAAGGGATAGACTACGCGGTTCGCACCCATATCAGCCGTCTCAGGTCCGCAACGGAATTCCGGAAGATTGTGAAGGATACGCGTTCGGTAACCGCATGGATTCACGACGAGATCATGACAATCGCCACCCTGGCGGAGACACACGAGGCACAGACTTGAGGCTGTGGTTGCAGCTTTCCGCGCGGGCACAACACGAAGCGATCGAGATCGCCGCACAGTCGATGAACGTTGCTCCTGCGATCGTTGAGAAGGACTTCTGGGTAGTAGAGACTCTGGATGCGATCTTTTCTTCCCCAGACTACGCCGATTCGTTCATCTTCAAAGGCGGGACCAGCCTCTCAAAGGCCTACCGGGCGATCAACCGCTTCTCTGAGGATGTCGATCTCATTATGGATTGGAAGCTCCTTGGCTACGGCGACGGAGACACGGATCCGTGGGCTGCGCGTTCCCGAACCAAGCAGGATAGGTTCAACAAAGAGATGAACGCCCGCTGCGACGAATACCTTGCATCACATTTTGCGCCGTGGCTGACTGCGGAGCTCTTCCGACGGAACGGCAAAGAGATCCCCGTTGTCGCCGTTGGTGACGGCGCGGTCGAAATACGGTATCCGGCCCATCAGGCATTGTCCTACATCCGCGATCACGTGTTGCTGGAGATTGGTCCGTTGGCGTCATGGATACCACACGGTCAAGCGGCCATTCGCTCCTACGTTGCTGAGCACGTTACCGGACTTGGGGAAGACGATCCAACGACGGTGCAGGTTACTACCGCGGAGCGAACCTTCTGGGAAAAGGCGACAATACTCCACCAGCAGGCCCACCTCGAAAAAGCACCGCGAGCCCGCTACTCGCGCCACTACTACGACGTGTATATGCTGAATCGCAACGGAACGACCGAGACGGCCCTCGCCGATATGGACCTGCTCCGCGAGGTCGCTTTTTTCAAGGATCGCTTCTATCCGAGCCGAGCCTCACGGTACGACCTCGCCACTCCGGGTACCCTCCGTCTCCTTCCTGATCCCAAGAAGCTCGACCAGCTGGAAGACGACTACCACCGGATGCGTGTGATGATGTTTACCTCGCCGCCGGCGTGGTCCGACATTGTTGCCACACTGCGCGCCCTGGAAAAGAGCATCAATAAGACGATCAAAAAAACAAGAAAATCACCATGACGGTCTTCATCACCGGTTCCATCTCCTTCAAGAGACTCGCAAAGACGGTTACCCAACGTCTCGATTCGATCATCACGAAAGGGTGCGAGATCGTAGTTGGTTACACTGGTGGCGTCGACAAAGCGGTGCAGCGGCATCTTCACGACCGGCGACCGGCATGTCGGCGAAACACAGTTTCGCCTGACTGAAGCCGAAAAGCGCCCGCCTCTCGGCGGCGCCGAGGGGTACAAGCGAAGCATCCGGTCCCCGCGCGGAGTCGCATGACGATGAGAGCGCGGGAATGCGCCCAGATACAAAGGGAGGTACATAGAATGCCGGTAATCTCAATGTTCTACGGAATCATCATCCGGATGTTTTTCTTTGACAATCAGCAGCACAACGGACCGCACATCCATGCCCGTTATTCCGTCAAGAAGCGCTCTTCCGCATTTCCGACGGATCCGTTCTGACCGGTGAACTACCGGTGAAACAGACGCGGCTTGTGCAGGCGTGGATCGAGCTTCGGCGCGGTGAGTTGGCCGCACGGCCAGGATATCGCACCGGAAACGATCTATTCCGCGATTACCGGCGAGCCCCTGCCGGACTGGATGGTGGCGGAGGAACCCGGACGGTGAAACCAACGAAAACACGAGAGGAAACATGAACTACGAAAAACTGACGAAGCTGTCCATAAGAAATCATGCTGAGCTCAGCGAACGATGGGTTCAGGATCGCATTGCCGATGATCCTGCCTTACTGGGCCTGGGCGATCTGATCCTGAAGGACAAAGAACGCAACCAATCCGGTGCCGGCCGACTGGATCTGCTTCTGCAGGAAGCGGACAGTACCCAGAGATACGAAGTAGAAATACAGCTTGGCAAGACGGACGAGTCACACATCATTCGTACGACTCGGCGATACCGTCTTATAGTGGACCCCGAAAACTGGACAACCGGACAATTTTGTTCAATTCCGGCCTCAAAAGAACGCGATCCGTCTTGAGGCCCGGCTCTCTCGGACCAACGAAATTGAGGCTCTACTCGAATCCGCAGGTCTCGATATGCTTGACTACGACGGCAAGTGGCGGCGGTATCGAATCCGTCTCCAGTCCGGCGATATCAAAAAGCACGCCGACGTACTGTTGCAACTCATACAGCGTGCGCATGGAGAGGCTCGTGGTGGGACGGGGTACTGAACCACTTCTCTTTCCGGCGCGGTTGATCCGGACCTGGGAAACTACGGGTGACCTTTCTGGAAGAGCTCTGCGAAGTACTGCCGGCAGAGAAGAGAAGTCATGTTCAGCTGTTTCTGCGAGACCTCAGAAATAGTGGAAAAGTTTATTCAGTTGGCGCGACAAACGCGGCGATTCTTTTGACCGGCGCCGAATCACTGCGCCTTTGGTTTCCCTACGCCAAGATTGAGTGTGTGCGGCTAAAAGGAACAACCCCCGATGTATTCTTGGACCAGCCAACGATCCGTGGGAATATCCATTGGAGGCTCTTCGTGAAGCGATCACCAACGCCTTCCAGGTTCAGTTTGTGAAGACGACGGTTACCCCGGAAGTTACCCCGGAAGTCGCGTCTGAAATTCGGTTGGTTTCGGTGCTTGACGGTGAATTGAGCCGACAAGAGATCATGGTACGGCTTCGCTTGGAAGACGAAGAGCATTTCAGAAAGGTCTACCTGGTTCCGGAACTTGAGTCGGGTCTAATAGAGCGAACGATCCCCGCCAATCCCGGGAGCAGTAAACAGAAATACCGGCTGACCGAGAAGGGGCGGAGTAGTTGGTAAGATCGAGTGCGATCCGGGTAGCCCTTTCCACTGTCGCGTATATCGCGATAGAGAACCGGATGGTTCGATCTTGCGAAATTTTATGTATAATGGACGTCAGGACCTCATATGTATGAAAAACTGAAGAGCGCCGTTGCAGCCCACACCCGGAAACATCGCCTCGTATTTTGGTATGACGACGCGGGCACGCACGAGACCGCCGTGGGAGAGATCGATTGTCCCGCAGAGGTGATACGGATTGAGAACAACGAGTTCTGGATCAAGTACCACGTTCTGACGGAACGGCCGCAGGATCATTTTTTACTGTACGCACCGCATTCCCGGCCTGCCGACAAGGAGAACTGGCTGCTGGATCTTCTGTTGTCCGGCTTTGCCTTCAGTACCGACCTGTCGGAGACCTACCGGACGGAGCTTGGGTTGCCGGTGGAGTTTAGGGAGTTTGTCGCCGCACATCGCGGCTTTTTTCAGAATGAGCGAGACCGCTTTGCACCGCTGCGGGAGATGATCGACCCCAAAGAGGAGACCGAACAGTCCCTGGCGTTGAAGATGATTGGTATTCTCACCGCTTCGACGTCGGAAGAGCGGCGCTTTCTGCAGCCGTTTGGACGGATCCTGCTGGCGTTGGTCCTTGAAGGGTTTTCCGGTGGCGC
>JAQIBO010000174.1 GCA_027859055.1 Spirochaeta sp. | reverse complement strand
ATCTTGAGCATGCATTACGTTGTGAGTGGCAAAAACGGACCGATACAGCGCTTTTTCTCACTTGCTCTTTCGCAGAAGATCAACTATGCGTTTGGGTATTTCTTTGCCGTAAACGCCGTCCAGGATTTCGTTGACCAAGGCGGGTTTGTAGACGTATTTCAGCTGACCGCGGTGGCGATGGTCGTCGTTTTCCTGGTTTTGGCTCGCTACGACAACCTGTTCATCCGCTATTTTCAGGTGGGACTCCTGCTGCTGCTCTCCTTCCTCCTGATTAGCACCAACGACAACCCCTCGGAGCTCTCCGGCTTTATCCTGCTCTCCATTGCCCTGGCGGCGGCCTATAAGATGAGCCTCTTTGGACGGAATACCCAGCGTGTTCTGGGGATTGTGGTGGTGTTCACGCTGGGGTTCACGTTCTGGGCAGGAGCGGCTCACGACTTCTCTACAATGCGACTGGTCAATATCATCAACTTCATCTTTGTCTATCTGGCGCTGCTCTATTTCATTTTTGAGGAGGAGACGCTCTCTCTCCGGCGGCAACGAGACATCCTTACTCGCCAGGCCGGCGAGCTGAGACCGTTTGCGGAGCTTGGAACCAACGTGGCCGGGCTGGTCCACGATTTCAGGAACGATGTTGCCCGCTTATACGCCCTGAGTAGTGTCGTACGCATGACGGAGAACGCCGGCGTCGCTCAGATAGCTGAGTTCACCGAGAAGCTTGACCAGTACGCCGATCGCATTGATGAGCGCATTGACTCGATCCTGTATGTAGCCACCGCAGCCGACCACCCTGAGGTGGACGCCATTAACCTGCGGGAGATGCTGCACCGGGTGGTGTACTACTTTGTCGGGGTAAACCGCGATCTGAAGCACGAGATTGAGATCACGCTGACCGCGCCGCAGAATATCACCGTGGTCTCGCGCCGGAACGCGTTGTTGGTGGTGATGGAGAACGTCATTAAGAACTCCATCGAGGCTACCGCCGGGTACGCGGACCGTACCGTTGCAATTGAGCTTACCCAGACCGACGGCGGCGCCCGCATTACGGTTGACCATTGCGGCAGGCACCTCCCCTGGGATCAGCCGGCGGGTACCGCCGTGGATGTCAGCACAAGCAACTTTTTCCGCCGCGGCCGTTCACACCGGAGGGGCGGCACGGGGCTGGGAATGATCAACGTTATCCGAGCGCTGGAAATTCTTGGGGCTCGTATGACGATGGAGAATAAAAGTCCCGGGGTTCGCTCCGTGATTGAACTCCCTTCAGCGTGCTGCGCGTTGCCGGAGGAAGCGGCGGACTACCGGAGCGAGTCGCGGCGATAGCGGTCGATCGAGTTGAGCGTGCCGGCGATGTCCGACCCGTATACCATGGATCGGGCGCCGGTCAGGAAGCGTTCCATCCCGACCTCGCGGTTCATGCGGTCCGACGCGTCAAAGCGGAGGTAGTCGGCGTCGCGAATGATTGTCGCGAATGAGCGCTGTGGCTCGTCGTACCAGTCCGGCACCGCCGCATTGTGGGCCACAACGTTCCCGATCTGCCCCTCCGCGGTGAGTGAATCCGCGAGCAGGCGGGCCGTATCCGGACGGTTCAGAAAGCGGATAAACGCGCGCGCCGCCGAGGTCGCTTCCACAACGACAAAGATGTCACCGCCGACAAGGCGCCGTGTCCCGTTCTCCGGGTTCTCCGGCGGGGTCGGGAAAAACTCAAGGCGGTCCAGGTCGTCCTGGTACCACTGGGCGAGAAAGCTGGGGCCGAACGCCATTCCCGCCTGCGGCGGCTGAGCCACAAGCGGCGCCAGCGTCTCGGAGAAGGACCGGTTGGTGACTCCGTCGATACCACCGTACATCTCACCGGTCCGGCGGATCGTCCGGATGGTGCGCGTGATCGCGTCTTCCACCACCGGATCGCGAAAACTCACCTGGCCGCGGGACCACGCATCGAACTCCTCCAACGGAATCGTCTGGAGCAGGCGATCTTCGATCCAGTCGGTCACCATCCAGCCGGTACTGTTTCCGGATTCAATCGCGAACGAGTACGGCGCCTCACTGGCGCGCCGGAGTTGCGTCAACGACCGAATCATCTCGGACCGGGTCGTCGGCTCGGAGATACCCCACATCATGAAGATCGACGGTGCGTACCAGTACAGGCTCTTCAGACTCATCGCCGTGGTCAGACCAACGGAGCGGTCACTGTCGTCGTACGCCACCGGGTCGGGGTGGCCGAAGGCGAGGACGTCGCGGCGGTAGAACTGCTGGAGATAGGCGCGGTCAAAGACGCGGTACAGGTTGTCGACAATCTCCAGATCGAGCAGGTCGAACGCCGGGCCGGGTTGCGACATGAACGCCACGTGCGGCGGTTGTTCAGTCTGCAGGGCGAGGTCAAGGCGCCAGGCGGGATCCTCCGCAAGAGCACGGGAAACGCTGATGCCGGTGGCCTCTTCAAACGCGGCAACGAGGGCGTCATACGCAGGCGGGTAGTTGTAGATGACGAGGCTCTGGCCGGCAAGGTCCTGTCCGAGGTCCTCCGCGGTACCCCGGGGCGTGGTGGACACCGCCGGGGGCGGGACGGCAACCACCGCTGCGAGCCCGTCCTCACCGCGTCCGGGCGCAAACACGATCTGGTCCGCGGGAAGCTCTCCGGCGATAACCTCCACCGACCCGGTAGTCACCCGCCGTAACGGGATCGTCACCGCAGTCAGGCCGTCGGGTTCGATTTCAACAGTCCGGGAGAGGAGTTCCGTCGTGGCGCCATCGCTCTCGCGCCGCGTAACAACAAGCTGGTATTCCCCGGCAAGGAGGCCGGTGATGCGCGCGCCGCTGACGTCGTAGGTGGCGCCGTCAAGGAAGATCCGGTCGCGTTCCGGTTGCCAGTCCCCGGCAAGGGTGAGGGTACCGAAGGCGACGGGGTTACCGGTGAATCCTTCAAGGAGCGCGACAACCGCACGGTCCACTGCGTCGAACACCGAGAAGAGGTTGGGAGCGTTTTCCGTGACCTCGACCGTCACTGCGTCGTCGCGTCGATTGTACGTCTGAAGGGCGATGACGGTACGGCCATCGGCGTCGGTGCCGATTGAGCCGGTGATCAGGTTGTCCAGATGGTTCCGGTCGGCAACGGTGCGATAATCCTCCGCCCCCGGCGCCGTACCGTCGAGACCGGGACGCACCGATTCAGCCTGCCTGTTGTTGAGTAGTACCGGCTGAAAGCGCCCGGTCATCGTCAGGACCGCCTCCAACGTGCCGACTACTGTCTCCGCGACGGCGGCGGTGTTGGGTCCGCCGGTTTGCGACAATGGTGCGATTCCGACACTTGCCCGTGTCTGCGCCGGGACGTGCGGCACGATCGCGACGACGAACAGGAGGATGAACGGGAGCGCCGCTGCGGTGCGGCGATACGGGCGACGGTGTAACCTGATTGCGTTCATCGTTCACCTCCCCGGGCGGTACCGCGAAGGGCGGTTGCGTCGCGGAGGAGCATCACAACGCGCGGGTCGGTTACCGCGTCGGCGTCGGCGGAGACCTCCTGAAATCGCACGACCTCGTCGTCATGCCACACTGCGACGCGCACCCGCGGTGGTTCCGTTGCCGTAACGATAAACCCGTCGGAAAGATCCGCCGTCCACCGCCACGCGCCGGTGGGGTCGGAGAACTGGAGCCCCCCGGGAAGTCGTCTGGTTGCGGCGGTGGCAGGCGCGCCGGGAGCAACGGTTTTGGCAAGTCGAATCAGGTCGGGAATGGTGTCTCGAACGGCGTCTCCCGGCCCGGCGAGTTCGACCACGATCTCCCGCTCGGCAAGGCGTTGCCACGCGATCGCGTATAGCGTGTCGTCAGCGTCCGCCCCCGGTCGGATCAACGCAAGGTACAGCGGTCGCGGCTGGCGATCGTTCGCGGATGGAGTGGTGACCGACTCGTCGCTCCACACGACGGTGGCGGTAGCTGGTCCGGTATCCCCGGTTGCGGCGGTGTTGTCCGGGTCGTCGGATGCGTCGTCACCGGCGGCCCACGCTACCCACTGGAGGAAGCGCGCCGCCGCTGACACGTCCGGAGCGTCGTTCAGCGGTGCGGCGATCACTCGGCCGGTCAGGCGTCCTCCACCGCTCATGAGAGCGAGTTTTCTGCCCGCGTCCGCCGCGGCAAACGGCGTTGTCCGATTGATATATACCTGAACGTCGAGTTGGAAAGCCGCCGGCCCCACTGGCTCCGCGACCGGTTGGAAGTACCACCCGGCGGGGTGGGAAAAGGAGAGTTCGTCGGTCGCCAGAACCGCCCCCTCCCGAAACCCGCGATCCACCACCACCGGCCACGGCGAGTACGTTCTCGGTCGCGCCAGGGCGCGCATCGCGGCATCGTCGTCAGTCGCCACCCCTGTGGTGGCGCCCTCCCCGCCCCGGGCTCTATCCCCGACGGATGCACAGCCCGTAA
>JAQIBO010000056.1 GCA_027859055.1 Spirochaeta sp. | reverse complement strand
TGATATCGGTGACCGGGCGGCCACCCGCGTCCAGAACGGTAACACTTCTGACCACATCGGCGATGCGATCCCCAACCACGGAGAGCGCAATGACCCCGGTTTCGTCGGGAACGCCGCGGTGGACGTACTCGGCAACGCCACTGGTGTAGAGCGTCACCTCCTCAAGGGGAAGCATCTGGGCGGTCGCGGAAAACGTGATACCCGCGGCAAGGGCCAGACTGATAAACCCGATTTTTACTGTACCTGTCATACCGGGATTCTATCACTCCGCGCCGCTCTTGGCACAGGAATTTTCAACCTGAAACTTTTTCGGTTGCCGGCGTCTATCGCACCCGCCTATCGTACCCGCCTGGCGATCGCGTCCATCAGTTCGGCGATTACCTGGTCCTGCTGCTCGGGAGAGCCGTTGCGCAGATCCTCCACAACGCACGTTTCCATGTGACGCTTGAGAACCGACTCGCTCACCTTGGCAAGCGCCGCCCGAATCGCGGAGATCTGGTCGACGATCTCCATGCAGTAGCGCTCCTGCTCAATCATCTTCTGTACGCCCCGCACCTGTCCTTCCACGCTGCGCATCCGTTGCAGTGCGTCCAGGTTGACCCCGCCGGGACCGTGGCTCCGGGCGTACCCGGTAGTCTGGAGTTCTTCAGTCATATCGCCACAGTACTCCGAATCGTCACATCTGTTCCACCCCCACCCCCAGGGGGTCCTTGACCAACCCCGGTGCAGTGCTGCATATTACACGAAGAGGGATACACGATGAGTACAGATATTCAGCTGCATATAGAAGGGATGACCTGCACCTCCTGCGCCGCGGCGGTGGAAAAGGCGCTGAGCAAGGTGCCCCAGGTCGACGTTGCCCAGGTGAACTTCGCCGGCAAAAAGGCGTTGCTGCACACCCAGGATGACACCGCGGAAATCCGCGAACAGTTGCAACGCGCGGTCCGTGACGCCGGTTACAGCGTCGTCGATCCCGCGGAAAAGCGCGAGCAGGCGGCCGAGCATATCCGCGGCGAGCGGCGGCGACTCATCTGGGCGTGGGTGCTTACCGCGCCGCTTATGGTTTTCACGCTCCTGCAGATGGTGTGGGGAATAAACGTGTTGCCCGGCATCACCGGAGAGATAATCCGCCTCGCCGTGTCGGCGGTCGTCATTTTCGTCATCGGCTACCCGGTGATTCGCAGTACCGTTCAGTCGTTCCGAAATCTCGTATTCACGATGGACTCCCTCATCGGAATCGGCGCGGTCGCGGCGTTTTCCACGGGAGTCCTGCGTCTCTCCGGTATCGAAATCGGTGATTTCACCTCCATCGGTGCGATGATCGTGGCGATTAACTACATCGGCACGTATATCAAGGTCAAAGCGACCGGACGCGCCAGTTCGGCGATCCAGCAGCTACTTGAACTCGGCGCCAAAGAGGCGACCCGCGTCACTTCCGATGGAGACGAAGAGGTGGTGGCGGTTACCGATCTGGTCGCGGGGGATATCGTCCGCGTCCGCCCGGGAGAAAAAGTTCCCGCCGACGGTACGATCGTCCGGGGCACCACCAGCATCGACGAGTCGATCGTCAGCGGTGAGTCGGTTCCCGCGGACAAAGAGCCGGGAAGCGCCGTTGTCGGCGCCACCATCAACCAGATGGGCGCGATCGACGTTCGCGTCGAACACACCGGGGAGGACACCTTCCTCGCCCAGATAATCGAGCTTGTCGAGGCCGCCCAGTCCTCGCGCGTTCCCGTACAGGAACTGGCCGACCGCGTCACCGCGGTATTTGTCCCCGCCATCCTGGTCCTTTCCGTTGCGACCTTCGGTGTCTGGATGGTGATTACCGGCGGCACCGATGTATCCGCGGCGCTCTCCGCGGCGATCGCCACTCTGGTGATCGCCTGTCCCTGCGCGCTGGGACTCGCCACGCCCACCGCGCTCATGGTCGGCATGGGCTACGGCGCCGAACGCGGCGTTCTGATCCGCAACGGCGAGGCGATCCAGACCGCCCGCAGCCTGGACACCGTGGTCTTCGACAAGACCGGCA